>JANXBZ010000002.1 GCA_025060475.1 Dictyoglomus sp.
AGAACTAATTAATCCTGAAATAAATAAGAGGATTAAAAGAAATTTATCAAGATTATTATCTATTATCTTATTAAAAGGCAATTTGACTCTTGCAGTTAGATATATGACATATGGGATTTGAAAGATATAATGAAAGGATGCTAAAAATGTTCCTATATATTCAAATTTATCTTTTAAATTATTAACAATAGAATGAGATCTATTCACTTTCATCATATTTCATTTTATACATTCTTTCGTCCGCTTTTTCAAGAAGTTTATCTAAATTTTCTCCATCCTTTGGGAAAAAGGAAATTCCATAGCTAAAGCCTATCATTATTCCTGTTATAAAATTCTCGCTTAAAAATTTGATATATAATCTTTTTACAATTTCCTCTGCTTTATCTTCATTAACATCAAGAAGAATAATACAAAACTCATCCCCGCCATATCTTGCCAGTTTATCTTCTTCCCTTAAATTCTTTTTTAACCATTGGGCTACTTCTTTTAAAACTTCATCTCCCTTAGAGTGTCCTAGTAGGTCATTAATACTTTTGAAATTGTCTAAATCTATAAAAACTAAAGCAAAATCTTCTTTAGTCTTTATTAAATATTCTGTGTATTGGTATAAAAATTTTCTGTTGGGAATACCTGTTAATTCATCTATTAAGGAGGATTCTTCTGCTAATTTTCTTGCTAAGGTTAATTCTTTTTCTCTTTCTGATACTTTATCTACCATTTTTTTAAAACTTCTTGCCAATTCCCCAATTTCATCCTTTCTATTAATATCTAACTCTATGTTATATTTACCTTCAGCAATATCTTCTATGTTTTTCTGAAAGGTTTTCAGAGGCTCAAATATTGCAGATATAGCAAAATTACTTAAAAGAATAGATAAAATTAGTATGAATACTAGTGAAAGAATAAAAGATCTTTGAAGAAAAAGGGAAATTTTAGAGGGTAAATCTTCATACTTATAGATTTTAAATTCAAAGGATCCATTTTTGGCATCTATGGGAGTTAATATACAAAGATAATTATCTTTATAGCAGTAATCTGAAGAAAAAGAAATTTCAGGTATATTAGGATCTGAGGAATAAGTATTTATTTTGGTTTTTATGACAATACCAAAATCTAAAGTTTTTTCCCATTCTTTTAAGACTGAATCGTCTATGATATATCCGAAGATTAAAAAGGCATGATAGAACTTCTTTCCGTAGTTATCAAAAACGGGAGAAGAAGCATATACAAGAACTCCTCTTTTAGTTATATAGAATCCAGAAGTAATTGTTAAATTCTTTGGTAGTAAAATCTTTAATGGGATATTTTCAAAGGGACTTTTAATTATAATTTTTCCATTTTCTTTTAAAAGAGCAACTAAATCATAGTGAAAAGTATTTCTAACCCATGGTTCCAGATTATTCTTAATCCAATTTTTATCCTTTTTAATAACGCCAAATTCTCCCATGTCATCCCAATAAGCATAATCTCTGATATGATTTTCAAGCTTTTTTATTTCTCGTACTAGAAAATACAAAAAGTTCTTTTTTACCTCTTGAGCTTTACTTTTGATGCTTTCCTCTACAAGGATATTAGAGATTAAAAAAGAAGAAATAAAAACAGAGAAAGAAAAAAACAAAAGAACTAAGAATGATCCCAGTAGAATTTTTCTTCTTAGGCTCATTTTTCTCTCATAAAATTTTTAATTTTGTATTTTTATATTATACTTCTATTTTTGTCTGTGACATAGATCACACATGATATAATAAATATGGAGAGGTGGCCGAGGGGATTAAGGCGCTCGCCTCGAAAGCGAGTAGGCTTAAAAGAGCCTCGTGGGTTCGAATCCCACCCTCTCCGCCTTTTTTTATTAAAACGATTGCTTGTAAACAAATATTATTGTAAACTTATATAAAACTCATTAAAAAGGAGGTTTTAATATGCCCTTTGTAGACCATCGTTCTCAAAAAATAAAAAGAAATAAAGAGGAATTATTAAAACACATGCAATCTTTTAAATTGGATCTTAAGTTTTCTGTCGGCATCTGGTATTTTACTCCAGGAGGAGGAAGATTTCATGAACCCTATGTAGAAACTAAAGGTATTCCTGAGAGAATAGAGATGGCAGCAGAAATGGCAAAATTTGGGATAAAAGGAATAGAAGCTCATTATCCTGCAGAAGTGAATGAAGAGAATTTACATTTATATAAAAAGCTTGAGAAAGAGGCAGGAATTAGACTTGTTGCAGTACCTTTAAGTTTATTTTATGATAAGATCTTTGAATTTGGTTCTCTCTCTAATCCCTATGAAAAATATAGAAAAATTGCCTATGAAAGACTGGTAAATGGATTAAAACTTGTAAAGGAGGCCAATGCGGATATATGTATCATTTGGCCTGGAATTGATGGATATACATATTCTTTTGGACATCTATATTATCATATGTGGGATACTTTTGAGGAATTAGTAGCTCAAGCTATGGATGAAGTTCCAGGAGTACAAGTAGCAATTGAACCTAAACCTTATGAACCTGCTCCTAATAACATTTATAGAACTACTTCTGATGGAATTTTAGCGGCAAGAGATATAGAATCAAGATTGAGAAATCCAGAAAATTTAAAATTGTTAAAAGAGGGTCATGCTCTTGTTGGATTAAATCCAGAGGTAGGTCATGTAAGAATGGGTTTTGAAGATTTACCTTATTCCTATGCAAGAGTAGCCAGAGAAGGGAGATTGTTCCACACCCATTGGAATAGTCAGCCCTTGGGAAATTATGATCAAGATTTAAATGTTGGTGTTGTAGATTGGGATGCTACCGAGGCTCTTCTTTATACTCTAAAAATGGTAGGTTATCAAGGATACTTTGGAATTGATATAAATCCAGAGAGAATTCCTGTGCTTAAAGCTATAGAGATAAACACTAAGGTTCTGAATATTATGAATGAAAGGATTGAAAGACTTCCTCATGAAAAAATTATTGAATGCTACTTTGATCCAGAAAATCATAGGGGAGAATTGGAGTTAATATTGGCGGAGAACCATAGATAATTTTTGGGGGAAGATTTTTCTTCCCCCATCACCTTATTAATCTTTACCTTTAGTCAAAAACCAAAGAAAAATAAAGAAAAATTATAATTTTAGGTAAAAATTATAAGAAAAAAAGAGTTCTTTTTCTTTGACTCAATATATAGGGTATGTTATTATTTGTTTAATACAATATATAGTGGAGAATATAAAAATGAAATGTCCTTTCTGTGGAAACTCAGAAACAAATGTTTTGGATACTCGAGAAATTGAGAATCAGACAGTAGTCAGAAGAAGAAGAGTATGTCTTAGATGTGGTGAAAGATTCACTACCTATGAAAGAATAGAAGAGAAACCTATTTTAGTAATTAAAAAAGATGGAAGAAGGGAACCTTTTGATAGGAATAAACTTCTTCTTGGTCTTCAGAGAGCTACGGTAAAGAGAAATATAGATAACGAGAAGTTAGAAGAAATAATTGACGAAATATTAGGAGATATAAGAAAACAGGGATTAAGTGAAATAAGATCAAAAGACTTAGGAATGATGGTACTAGAAAGATTAAGATATTTGGATAAAGTTGCATATATTAGATTTGCTTCAGTATATCAGGAATTTAGTTCCGTCGAGGAATTTGCAAAACTTCTTTCCCAACTGGAGAAAGAAAAAGGAGAGAAGGAGGGCTAAATAAATATGGGAAAGGAGGTTAATGATTTAATAAGAGAATATCTGGAGAAAAGTGACTGGAGAGTAAACGAAAATTCTAATATGGCTTATTCTCTTCAAGGATTAAATTATTATCTTTATTCCAGCTTAATTGCAAGATACTGGTTAGAAGAAATTTATCCTAAAGATATTGCAAAGGCTCATCAAGAAGGAGATTTTCATATTCATGATTTAGGCTCTCTCTCCGTATATTGTGTGGGATGGGACTTAGAAGACTTATTATTAAGGGGTTTTGGAGGAGTAGAGGGTAAAATATCAAGTAAGCCAGCAAGACATTTTAGAACTGCTTTGGGACAAATTGTTAACTTTATGTTTACTCTTCAAGGAGAAGCAGCAGGTGCTATTGCCTTTTCTAATTTTGATACCTTTTTAGCACCCTTTATAGCCTATGATAACCTTTCCTATAAAGAAGTGAAGCAGGCCCTCCAGGAGTTCATATTTAACTTAAATATACCTACAAGAACAGGGTTTCAAACTCCCTTTACAAATCTTAGTTTTGATCTCACTGTTCCTGAAGATTTAAGAGATAAAAAGGTTATTATTGGTGGAGAAAGAAAAGATGCTACTTACTCAGAGTTTCAAAGGGAAATGGATATTCTAAATGAAGCTTTTTGTGAGGTAATGATTGAAGGAGATGCTCATGGAAGAATTTTTACTTTTCCTATTCCTACCTATAGTATAACTAAAGATTTTCCTTGGGAAAAGTCAAATCTTACAAAAATATGGGAAATGACTGCAAAGTATGGAACTCCATACTTTTCCAATTTTGTAAACTCAGATATGGATCCTTCTGATGTAAGAAGTATGTGTTGCAGGTTAAGATTAGATAATTCTCTTGTAAGACAAAGAGCTCTTACTTTTACTCTAAATACATCGAATAAAAATGTAGAAGAACTAAAACACCGAGGAGGAGGCCTTTTTGGTGCTAATCCTTTAACAGGAAGTATTGGAGTTGTTACTATAAATCTTCCAAGATTAGGATATCTTTCTAAAAATGAAGACGAATTCTTTGATAGATTAGCCTTTCTTATGGATTTAGCAAAGGAAAGTTTGGAAATAAAAAGAAAAGTTCTTGAGGATTTAACTCATAAAAATCTCTATCCCTATTCTAAGTATTATCTTTCCGGAGTTTATGAACTTACAGGACAATACTGGGGGAATCATTTTTCTACCATTGGAGTTATAGGAATGCATGAAGCATGCATGAATCTTTTAAAGGAAGGAATAAATGAGGTAGGGGGTAGAGAGTTTGCCATTAAAGTATTAAAATTTATGAGAGAAAGGCTTTTAAAATATCAGAAGGAAACAAATAACCTATATAATCTTGAAGCTACTCCTGCAGAAGGAACATCTTACAGGTTAGCTCGTATTGATAAGATGAAGTTTAAGGATATATATACTTCGGGAGATAAGGAACCTTTTTATACAAACTCTACTCAGCTTCCTGTGAACTATTCCCAAGATCCTTTTGAAGTATTGGAACATCAAGATGAACTTCAAAGCCTATATACAGGTGGCACAGTTTTACATATCTTTTTGGGAGAGGCAATTGATGATATAAACTTAGTGAAAGAGGCAGTAAGATTAATCTCTTCCAATTATCGTCTTCCCTATTTTACCCTTACTCCTACCTTCAGTGTATGTCCTGAACATGGATATATAAAAGGGGAAAGGGAAAGTTGTCCCCATTGTGGAAAGGAAACGGAAATTTATTCAAGGGTTGTAGGATATTATAGACCTGTTAAAAGCTGGAATAGAGGTAAACAGGAAGAATTTAAATTAAGAAAATCTTTTGTATTAACTTTAAAGGAGAGGAAGAGAATTGAAAATCTCAGGTTACCTGGGATTTAGTTTAATAGATTTTCCTGAAAAAATATCCTTTGTAATATTTACCCAAGGATGTAATTTTAGATGTCCATTTTGTCATAACCCTGAATTGATATCCACAAGAAAAAAGGGGGTATATTCTGAAGAATTTATATTAGAAGAATTAGCAAGAAGAAGGAAATTGATAGATTCTGTAGTAATAACAGGAGGGGAGCCTACATTGCAAAAAGATCTTCCCAAATTTTTATTTAAATTAAAAAAGAAAAGACTTTTTGTAAAATTAGATACCAATGGTAGTAACCCCTATATGTTGATGGAATTAATTCAAGCAAGACTAGTGGATTACGTTGCTCTTGATTTTAAGAACTCTAAAGAAAAATATGGAGAAACTATAGGTTTAAAAGAAGATTTAGCAGAGAAATATTACAAAAATCTTATGGAATCCTTAAAAATTCTAAAAAAAAGTAATATAAATTTTGAAGTAAGGACTACACTGGTTCCAAAATTAGTGAGAGAAAAAGATTTAAGAATTATCAAAGATGTTATTGGGGATGTTCCTTATTATTTACAGCAGTTTAATCCTGAGAAAACGTTAAATTTGGAATATAGATTTCAAAAACCATATTCCCCAGAAAAGGTTAAAGATTTTAAAGAAAAGGTTCAAGGAAAATTAAGAGGAGTTGTTAATTCTTCTTAAGATTAAAAGTGCAATAATAGATGCTACTGCTCCTTGGAGAAAATTAATCCTGTAACTTCCATAATCAATAATTAAACCTGAAAGAAAATAGGAAATAATCTGAGAAAAAGAAATAATTAAATTATTTAATCCTACAAAGCTTCCTGCCTTTTCCTTGGGAATATAACTCAATAAAAGGCTATAGGGGACAATGGATAATAAAGATAGGCTGATGCCATAGAGAATTAAAGGAGGATAAACATGAATTAATCTATAGGTTTGTGAGAAAAGAACACTACTTATTGCCAAAAGTGCCAAACCAATAGCACTTAATTTTTCTTTAGAATATCTATCCGCAATAAAACCTATGGGAATGGTAGAAATCCAAGACAATATTCCAAAGATACCAAGAGCAATTATGTAATCTTTTAGAGAGGCAAAAAGGGCATCCTGAAAAAAAAGAAGAATAAAAGAACTAATGGAGGATATACTATACCATATTAGCCACTGCAATGCAAAAAGCTTAATCCATATTCCTCCTCTAAAATAATTAAGATCCATAACATCTTTTTTATATTCTTTCGCTTCTTCAGGAATAAGAAGAAGAAAAAGAAGAGAAAGGATTATTCCTAAATATATCAAAAGAAATTTTATAAAATCAGTATGGAGAAATAAAATAAGAATGATATAAATTCCCTGAACTAGATAAGAGGAAAAGTTCAATATTCCTGTTGCTTTTGCAAAAAAATTCTTTGGTATCAAATCTGGAACTAAGGACTGGAAAGGAGCAAATCCTGAAAAGAAGAAAGTAGAGATTAAAAAGGTATTTATATATAAGTCCTTTAGACTTTTTGACCTCTCAAACCTTAAAAGAGCTAAAACTAAAAAGATCAAACTGAAAATAACTATATATTTTCTTCCTTTTAAAACTTTAATCATTCTATCAGAAAGTAAGCCAATCAAAGGAGGAACTATCATTCCTGCAAAACCTATTATAGACATTATAATTCCAATTTGAGTTTTTGAAGTTGTAAACTTGCTTATAAAAAATATCAAATTAAAACTTCGAAAGGCAGAAAACAGAGAAAATCCTATATTTCCAATTCCTAATAGAATTATTAAAGTGTATATCTCTTTTTTCTCAATAATTTCTCTTTTTAGTTCTTTTAATTTCACGAAAGGATTCTTCCAAAGCTTTCTTTTTACTGTAATACCATGCAATCTTTCTTAAATCTCAATTACAATTTTCTTCTTTTAACTGCCTACTATAGATAAGAATATGAATTCTTTGAGGGGGAAAAGAATATTTTCCCCCAAGTTTTAGTCTTCTTTTTCTTCTAAAAGCCCATATTCAAGACTTTCTACTAAGGCTTTCCAACTTGCCTCTATTATATTTGTAGAAACTCCAACAGTGCTCCAACTTCTTCCTTGATTATCCACAGAATCGATTAATACTCTTACTTTTGCTCCTGTTCCACTCTTTCCATTAATTACCCTTACTTTGAAATCGGAAAGTTGAATATTCTTTAATTGGGGATAGAATTCTGTGAGAGCTTTTCTTAGAGCTTGGTCGAGAGCATGTACAGGACCATTTCCTTCGGATGCTACATGGACAATTTTATCTTTGACCTTTAGTTTTAATGTTGCTTCAGTTATTGTTTCTCCATCTTCTCCTATTTTTTCTACTATGACTCTTAAACCAATTAAATCAAAAAGTTTTGTTTCTTGCCCTAAGGCATGTCTTACTAAAAGCTCAAAGGATGCTTCTGCACCTTCAAAATAATACCCTTCATTTTCCAGTTCTGTAACCTTATCTAAAATCATTTTTGCTAAAGGTGAGTCTCTATCTAAATCTATATTAAATTCTCTTGCTTTTGAAACAATGGTACTTGTTCCTGAAAGTTCTGAAACTAATATTCTCCTCTTGTTTCCTACCTTTTCAGGATTTATATGTTCATAAGATTTAGGGTTTTTCAAAATGGCATTAACGTGTACTCCTCCCTTATGGGCAAAAGCGCTTCTTCCAACAAAGGGTGCCCAGGACTCAGGAGGAAGATTAGCAATTTCAGAAATCCAATGAGATAAATCCGTAAGCTTTGCTAAATTTTCTTCAGGAAGTACGGGAATACCCATTTTTAACTGAAGTATAGGTATTATGGAGCATAAATTTGCATTTCCACATCTTTCCCCATACCCATTCATTGTACCCTGTACGTGAATAACTCCCTCTAAAACAGCAACTATAGTATTTGCTACTGCTAGTTCTGAATCATTATGGGTATGAATTCCTAAAGGAGCTTTAATTTTTTCTTTAACCTTTCTAATAGCTTCAGCTATTTCCCAAGGCAGGGATCCTCCATTGGTATCTGCTAAAACTATACAATCTGCTCCTCCCTCTACTGCAGACTCCAATGTAGCTATAGCATAGGATGGGTCAGATTTAAACCCGTCAAAGAAATGTTCTGCATCATAGATTACTTCTTTATTATGGGATTTTAAATACTTCACCGAATCGTATATTATTTGAAGGTTATTATCAAGGGTTGTTTTAAGAATCTCTATAACATGAAAGTCCCAACTTTTTCCAAAAATAGTCACTACTGGAGTGTCACTATCTAGTAAGGCTTTTAAATTAGGATCTGTTTCAGGTAGATTCTTTACTCTTCTTGTGCTTCCAAAAGCAGCAATTTTAGCATGTTTTAAGGGGATTTCTTTAACTCTTTTGAAAAAGTTCAGATCTTTAGGATTAGAACCAGGCCATCCTCCTTCAATGTAGTCAATTCCAAAATCATCAAGCTTTTCTACTATTCTTAATTTATCCTCTAAAGAAAAAGAAATTCTTTCACTTTGGGCTCCATCTCTTAGAGTGGTATCATAGAGATAAATTTTATTCATTAAGCTCACCTCTCTCTATATATTTAACTATTAGATCTCCCATTTCTTCCGTAGAGACTAACTTCTTAGCATTGGGATTATTGTTATATAAATCTTTAGTAAAATATCCTAAACTTAAAACTTTTTCTACTGCTTCTTCAATTAATTTTGCTTCTTTTTCTAAGTTTAGAGAATATCTCAATAAGAAGGCACAGGATAAAATAGTTCCTAAGGGATTTGCAATATTTTTTCCCGCAATATCTGGAGCAGAGCCATGAATGGGTTCATATAAGCCTATTTCTCCTTCCCCAAGACTTGCAGATGGAAGCATTCCAATAGATCCAGTTATCACTGCTGCTTCATCACTTAAAATATCTCCAAAGGTATTTTCTGTCAAAATAACATCAAATTGTCTAGGATTTCTTATTATTTGCATAGAACAATTATCTACATACATATGTTCTAAGATAATTTCAGAATACTCTTTAGAAATTTTCTCTACAACTTCTCTCCATAGTCTTGAAGTCTCTAAAATATTTGCCTTATCTACAGAGGTAACTTTCTTTCTTCTTTTCTCAGCAATAGAAAAGGCGACT
The DNA here is from genome assembly GCA_025060475.1 of Dictyoglomus sp. Classification (NCBI taxonomy): domain Bacteria; kingdom Pseudomonadati; phylum Dictyoglomota; class Dictyoglomia; order Dictyoglomales; family Dictyoglomaceae; genus Dictyoglomus; species Dictyoglomus sp. Next base: position 9,700 of record JANXBZ010000002.1, read on the forward strand.
CTTGCTATTCTTTCAATTTCTTTCTCTGAATAAATCATAGTATCTACCGCAAAAAACTCTCCATCTTTTTCATATCTTTCTTTAGGTTTTCCAAAATAAAGTCCTCCTGTAAGTTCTCGGATAATAACAAAATCTACATCTTTAACAATCTCGGGTTTTAGAGGAGAACTAAAAATTAAGGAATTATATGCCTTTATTGGTCTAATATTAGCAAATAGTTTCAAGCCTCCCCTAAGCCCTAAAAGGGCTTGTTCAGGACGAAGATGGGAAGGCAGGTTATCCCATTTTGGTCCTCCCACTGCGCCTAATAAAATTGCGTTGCTCTCCTTACAAAGATTAAAAGTTTCTTCAGGGAGAGGAGTTCCTTTCTCGTCAATAGCAACCCCTCCTGCTAGGGCAAATTCCATCTCAAATTTATGTCCAAATACCCTCTCTATTGCTTTTAAAACTTTAATCCCTTGCTGGATTACTTCTGGTCCAATGCCATCTCCTGGTAATACTGCAATTTTGTAACTCATAATTCTCCCCCTTTAATTCTCTCTTTAGCAAAATTTATTAGCCCCCCCTTGTTTATAATTTCTTGAATTAAGGGGGGAAAAGGTTTTGTTTCAAATCTTTCTTTCGTGGAGAGATTTTCTACTATCCCATTGATAAAATCTACTCTTAAAAGATCCCCTTCTTTAATTCTTTCTACGGCAGAAGGAATTTCCAAAATAGGAAAACCAATATTTATAGCATTTCTATAAAAGATTCTTGCAAAGGATTTTGCAATGATGCATTGAATACCCGATGCTTTTAAAGCTATAGGAGCATGTTCTCGAGAGGAGCCACATCCAAAATTCTCTCCTACTACAAGAATGTTTTTCTCTTTAACCTTTTCATGAAATAAAGGATCTAAATCTTCCATACAATGAAGGGAAAGTTCATTAGGATCAGTGGTATTTAGATACCTTGCAGGAATAATTACATCGGTATCTATATTATCTCCATAACAAAGGGCTTTTCCTTGATAAATCATTCTTTCACCTCCACTTCCCAAGGTGCAGATATCCTTCCCAAGATGGCAGAAGCTGCTGCTACTGCAGGATTAGATAAATAAACTTCACTCTTTGGATGTCCCATTCTTCCTACAAAGTTTCTATTAGTAGTACTTAAAGCTCTTTCTCCTTCTGCTAAAACCCCTAGATGTCCTCCTAAACAAGGACCACAACTGGGAGGAGTGATTATACCTCCAGCAGATAAAAATATTTCAATTAATCCCTCTTTTAAAGCGGACATATATATGGAAGGAGTTGCAGGGGTTATTATTAACCTTAAATTAGGATTAACCTTATGTCCCTTTAGAATCTTTGCAGCAATTCTTAAATCTTCTAATCTTCCATTGGTACAAGATCCAATATATACCTGATCTAATGTTATATTTTTATTAATAACTTCAGAAATAGGATAGACATTACTAGGAAGATGGGGAAAAGCAACCATAGGTTCCAAATTTGAAACATCCCATTCATATATTTCACTATAATTTGCGTCTTTATCGCTATAAAAAATTTCAAAATTTCTTTTGGCTCTACTCCTAACATACTCTAAGGTAATCTCATCGGGCTCGATAATTCCACTTTTTGCTCCTGCTTCTATTGCCATATTGCATATAGTAAACCTGTCTGCCATTGAAAGACTTCTAATCACTTCTCCTGTAAACTCCATAGCTTTGTATCTTGCTCCATCAACTCCTATCTTTCCTATAGTAAACAATATTAAATCTTTCCCCCCTACCCATTTTGGAAGTTTTCCATAATAAATAAATTTTATAGACTCAGGAACTTTGAGCCAAATTTCTCCAAAAGTCATAGCATAAGCTAAATCAGTACTTCCAACTCCAGTAGAAAAAGCCCCTAAGGCACCATAGGTACAGGTATGGGAATCCGCACCGATTATACAATCTCCAGGTAAAACCAAGCCTTCTTCAGGAAGAAGAGCATGCTCTATTCCTACTCTTCCTCCATCGTAAAAGTATTTAATTCCCTGCTCTCTTGCAAATTCTCTAACTTCTTTTGCTTGCTGGGCTGACTTTATATCCTTATTAGGGGTATAGTGATCAGGAATCAAGGCAATTTTTTCAGGATCAAAGACCTTTTTCGCACCTATTTTTCTAAATTCCTTTATAGCTAAAGGAGCAGTAATGTCGTTAGCTAACATAAAATCTAATTTTACAAAGATCAAATCTCCAGGAGAAATCTCTTTATTATTTGAGTGTTTTAGAAGAATTTTTTCGGTAATAGTTAATCCCATAAATTTTTCTCCCTTCTCAATTAATTTTTAGTTCTTTCTTTATAACTTAAGAGATTACTAATTGCTCTTAAATATGCCTTTGCACTTGCCTCAATCACATCGGTGCTTGTTGCTCTTCCTACAAAAATATTTCCAGATTCATCGGAAATTTTGACTAAAGCTTCCCCTAAAGCATCAGTTCCTGAAGTTACAGATCGAAGAGAAAAGTCTAATAAATTATGTTCCACTTTAATAGACTCTGATATAGCTTTATACACTGCATCTACTGGTCCATTTCCTGTATTTACACTTTTTATCTTTTCTCCTCTTTTATCTATTACAATTGTTGCGGTGGGAACAATACCTAATCCACTAACTACCTGAAGATGCTCTAATTTTATCATTTCTTCAGATTCTCTAAATCCATTTTTAATCAAGGCTTCTAGATCTCTATCAGTAATTTCTTTCTTCTTATCTGCCAACTCCTTAAATCTTTTGAAGGCTTCATCTAATTCTTCTTTGTTTAAACTATAACCAAGCTCTTCTAATCTTTTTTCAAAAGCATGTCTTCCTGAGTGTTTTCCTAAGACTATTCTACTCTCAGAAAGCCCAATACTTTCTGGAGACATAATCTCATAAGTAGAGGGATCTTGAATTACTCCATGCTGATGAATTCCTGACTCATGGGTAAAGGCATTGTCTCCAACGATAGCTTTATTAGGCTGTATCATTATTCCCGTAAGAGAACTAACTAGCCTACTTGTTTTATAAATTTCTTTTGTATTTATTCCTACATCTTTTCCCAATTTTCTCACTTTAATTGCCATGACAATTTCTTCTAAGGCTGCATTTCCTGCTCTCTCTCCTAAACCATTTATAGTACATTCTACTTGTTGAGCTCCATTTATAATGGCAGACAAAGAATTTGCTACAGCTAATCCTAAATCATTATGGCAATGAACACTAAGAATTACTTTATCAATATTTTTCACTTTTTCTCTGATTCTTTTTATCAGTTCTCCAAATTCCCAAGGTAAAGCATATCCTACTGTATCAGGAATATTTATGACTGTTGCTCCTGCATTAATTACTTCTTCAATAACTTTACACAGAAAATCAAAATTACTTCTCACTGCATCTTCTGGAGAAAATTCTACATCACTGCAATATTTTTTTGCATATTTTACTGCAAAGATTGCTTGTTCTAATACTTCTTCTTTTGTTTTTCTTAGTTTTTTTTCCATATGGATATCTGAGGTTGCAATAAAAGTATGTATTCTTGGATTTTCTGCATATTTTAAGGCTTCCCATGCTCTATCTATATCTTGTGGTATTGCTCTTGCTAATGCAGCTATTACAGGTCCTTTTACCTTTTCTGCTATAGTTTTTACTGCCTGAAATTCTCCTTCTGATGATATGGGAAATCCTGCCTCAATTATATCTACATTTAATTTAGCTAATTGTTTTGCAATTTCTAATTTTTCTTCTACATTTAAACTAACCCCTGGGGTTTGTTCTCCATCTCTTAGTGTGGTGTCAAAGATATAAATCTTTTCCATTAAAAGACACCTCCTATTCTTGTGCCTTTAGCCAAGGCATCATCTTTCTTAAAACCTTTCCTACCTTTTCAATTAGGTGTTCTTCATCCTTCTTTAGGAGGGCATTAAATACAGGTCTTCCTACTTGATTCTCTAAAATCCATTCCCTTGCAAATATTCCCTCTTGAATTTCCTTCAGGATTTTTTGCATCTCTTTACGGGTCTCTTCGTTAATAATTCTTGGTCCCCTTGTTATATCTCCATACTTTGCAGTATCACTTACTGCTTTTCTCATAAAAGTTATCCCACCTTGATTTATAAGATCTACTATGAGTTTTAACTCGTGAAGACATTCATAATAAGCAACCTCAGGTTGATATCCTGCATTAACCAATGTTTCAAAGCCTGCCTTTATTAAAGCTGTTACTCCTCCGCAAAGAACTACTTGTTCTCCAAAAAGATCTGTTTCTGTTTCCTCTTTAAAAGTAGTTTCCAAAACTCCTGCTCTTGTAGCTCCTATTCCTTTTGCATAAGAGAGGGCTATGTCTTTACAGTTTTGGGAGTAGTCTTGATGGACTGCAAAAAGGGCAGGAACTCCTTTACCTTCCATATAAAGTTGTCTTACTAGAGGACCAGGTCCCTTGGGAGCAACCATGAATACATCTACAAAGGGAGGAGGTACAATTTGGTGATAGTGAATATTAAACCCATGAGCAAATCCTAAAGCTTTATAAGGTTTCAAATTTGGTGCTACTTTTTCCTTATATACTTGAGCTTGTTCCGTATCAGGAAATAAAAACATAATTATATCTGCCTTTTGAACTGCAGTTTCTATATCATAAACTTCCATTCCTTCTTCTATAGCTCTTTTCCATGATTCTCCATTTGGTCTTAATCCAAGAATAACCTTTAAACCACTATCTTTTAGATTGTTAGAATGAGCTCTTCCCTGACTACCATATCCTAAAACTGCAATAATCTTATCCTTAAGAATATCCATATTGACATCAGAATCATAATAAACTTTTGCCATTTTATAAACCTCCCTTTATTTACTATTTAATCTCATCCCTCGAGGCATAACTATTTTCCCTGTTCTCACCATCTCTTTTATTCCATAGGGCTCTAAATTCTTTACAAAGGCATCAATCTTCTCGCTATCTCCAGTAATTTCAATAATTAATTCTCTCTCACTAACATCTACAATACTTGCTCTAAAAATTTCCACAAGATCTATTATTGCCCTTCTGTTATTGGTATCAGAATTCACCCTAATTAAAGCCAATTCCCTTTCTACGACAGGAACATCAGTAAAATCATTCACCTTTAATACGACTATTAATTTATAAAGTTGTTTTGTAATCTGTTCTAAAACTTTTTCATCACCGTCGACGACTAAGGTTATGCGAGAAATTTCAGAGGATTCTGTGGTATTCACAGCTAAGCTTTCAATATTGTATCCTCTTCTACTAAAGAGTCCTGCAATTCTTGCTAGAACTCCAGGTTTATTCTCCACTAAAAGGGAGAGGGTGTGTTTCATTACTTCCACCTCCTAATCTATCATCATCTTATCTATGGATCCTCCTGCAGGAACCATAGGAAATACATTTTCCTCTCTTACAACCTTAAAGTCTATTATAGTAGGAGCATCATTTTTTTCTAAAGCCCAATAAATAGCATCTTCAACCTCAGAAGGTTTTTCTACTCTTCTTCCATAAATTCCGTAAGCGGATGCTAATTTTACAAAGTCAGGAGCAAAATCAAAAAGAGTACAAGAATATCTTTTTCTATAGAAAAGTTCTTGCCATTGTCTTACCATACCTAAACAACTGTTATTTAAAATAAATATTTTTATGGGTAATTTTTGACAAACAGCAGTAGCTAATTCTTGAATATTCATTTGAATGCTTCCATCTCCAGCTATATCAATTACTAGTTTATCAGGGTTCGCAATTTGTGCTCCAATGGCAGCAGGTAGTCCAAATCCCATAGTTCCTAAGCCACCAGAAGTAATAAATTGCCTAGGATATTTAACTTTATAAAACTGAGCAGCCCACATTTGATTTTGTCCTACTTCAGTAACCACAATAGCGGAACCTTTTGTAATTTCATATATTTTCTCGATAACATATTGAGGTTTAATAACTTCATCACTGTTTTTATATTTTAATGGATATTTTTCTTTCCACTCTTTGATTTGTGCCCACCAATTAGGGTTATTTTTTTCTTCAACTTCTTCATACAATCTTTGAAGAGCAATTTTTGCATCTGCTACAATAGGAACAGATGCAGAAACATTTTTTCCGATTTCTGCAGGATCAATATCTATATGAATTATTTTTGCGTTAGGAGCAAAGGTATCTACTCTTCCTGTAGATCTATCACTAAATCTAACTCCTACTGCGATAATTAAATCACTGTTGTTTACAGTAAAATTAGCATAAGCTGCTCCATGCATTCCCAAAAAACCACAATAGAGATGATGATCTTCGGGAATAGCACCCTTTCCCATAAGAGTGGTAATCACAGGGGTATTAATTTTTTCTGCAAGTTTAAGTAGTTCTGATGATGCGTTAGAACTTATTACTCCACCTCCTGCTAAAATTACTGGTTTTTCTGCAGATTTTATAAGATTTATTGCTTTTTTAATCTGTAATGGATGGGGATCGTAAGTAGGTTTATATCCTGGGAGATTTATATTAGAAGGATAACTATAATTTATTTTTGCCATAAAAACATCTGCAGGAATATCAATAAGAACAGGCCCCTTTCTTCCTGTGGTTGCTATATAAAAAGCTTCTTTAAAAACTGTAAGTACCTTTTCAGGATCTTTAACTAAATAATTATGCTTTGTAATGGGCATAGTTATTCCAGTAATATCTGCTTCTTGAAAGGAATCTTTTCCCAGAACGTTAGTTCTTACTTGTCCTGTAATAGCGATAACAGGAGAGGAATCCATGAAGGCAGTAGCTAAACCTGTTACTAAATTTGTAGCCCCAGGTCCTGAAGTTGCAACACAAACTCCTACTTTTCCGGAAGCTCTAGCATATCCGTCTGCTGCATGGGCAGCTCCTTGTTCATGTCTTACCAACACATGTCTTAAAGAGGAATCATATAATGCATCGTAAAAACCAATAACTGCTCCCCCAGGATAACCAAAAATAACCTCCACTCCCTCTTCCTGCAAGAATTTTATTATTGCTTGTGCCACTGTCATTTCCATAAAATTCTTCCTCCTTTCTTAAAAGTAAAGGCTTCTCCACCTTTTAAAAAAGGGTGAGAAGCCTCCCACGGTACCACCTTTTTTGGTCCTTGATTTTTTTGGACCTCTCTTTCCTTTAACGCAGGAATAACGGAAAACCCTACTTATTAGAAAGGAAGGTTTAAAAACCCTCCTCCAACTTCGAGCTTTCAGCTCCAAGGCGAGTTCCACAGGCTATACTACTGGGTTTCACCGTACCCCAGCTCTCTGTAAAGTAATCACCTGTGTACTACTCCTCTTCTTCGCCATTGATAACTATATTAAGTTAATTTGGTATATTACCATAGTCAAATTTAAATGTAAAGAGGGGTTTTGATATTTAAGTAAGAAAAGTTTCATGATAAACTTTAAGAAAAATAAAGATTTTGGGAAAAATCTTTCATGTATGGTAGAGTTTTATACTTATTCTTAAGAGATCTAAGAATAAAAAATAATAATGCTTTCTATGATGCTGTAAAAAATTCAATAGAGTTAATTCCTTTATTTATTTTCGAAGAAAAGGAATATAATCTCTTTCAAAGGAAATTTCTTATTTCCGCTCTTTTTCTGTTAAATTTAGAGCTTGAAAAGTTAAAATCCCTTTTGTATGTCGTAAACTCTTATTTTTCCTACGAAACTTTAAATTTTATATATGAAAGAATAAAACCTGAGGCTATTTATTTGAATAAAGATTTTACATGGAAATTTGAAGAAAAAGAGAAATTATTGGAAGACTTTTGTAGAAAAAAGGGTATAGTTCTAAAGTTCTATGACGGAAATTTTTTAGTTAATCCCATGCTAATAGATAAAAGGAAAGTTTTTACGCCCTTTTATAAAAAATGGGTAAATTATTTAGATGTTAAAGACTATACTGAGATGGAAAATATTCCTTTTATAAATACCCCTTTAGTTGAAATAACAAAATTTAGAGATCTAGAAATATTAAAGGAGGCAGATTTAAAAATAATAAATTCAGGTTTTAATAGATTAAAAGAATTTGATTTTGAAACTTATGATAAAAATCGCAATTTTTTAAGTATAGATGGAACTTCTAAACTCTCTCCTTTTATTAACTTTGGTGTCATATCTATAAAGGAAATTTATAAAAAAATAAAAAACATTTATAACTCTCAATTTTTAAAAGAACTTGCTTTCAGAGAATTCTGGTATCATATAAGGCTAAATTTTCCTGAAACAAGGAATATTGAATTCCAAGAAAAAAAGAGAAAAATTTCGTGGCTTAATAACGATTATTTTATAGAGAAATTTAAGAAAGGTGAAACAGGATATCCTATAATAGATGCATGTATAAGACAGCTTATTTCCGAAGGATGGATTAATAATAGAGCAAGAATGCTTCTAGCATCTTTTCTCACAAAAACATTGCTTACTGATTGGAGAATAGGAGAAAAATTTTTTAAAGATTTTCTTGTTGATTATGATGAAGTTTTAAACATTCAGAATTGGCAATGGTCTGCATCGGTGGGAGCAGATCCAAGGCCCTTGAGAATTTTTAATCCTATATTACAATCTCAAAGATATGATTCAGATTGTATTTTCATTAAAAAGTATATACCAGAATTAAAGAATGAAGAATGTTATAAAATTCATAATCCTCTAAAATACAAGATTTCCTATGTGAAACCTATAGTGAATTTTTATATCCAACGAGATATTGCTCGAAATTTATACAAAAAAATGTGAAGATATTATTTTATTTTTATTCATCGAGAGTAATAAGTCAAAGCATAACTATAAGTAGGATTTTCTGATTTATAGTATATATTGTTATAATTCCTAGAAGATTCAACCCAATTCCATATATCGTCCCAATCTGTATAGTAATCTTGCCACTGAATTACATTATATGGTTTGTTATTGTATGGACATATCAGTGTTTCTGAGAAATATAAAGGATTATAAAGTAAAAAAGTGGTGAAAGACCATGCATCTATAGGGTAAGATTTATTTCTCAAATAGTACACTTCCAATGCTTCTTTAATCAACTTCATATTATATTTTTGTGTATTTCTTTTAGATTCTAATAAGATCTCATAATATACGGGAACCCCTATGCCTATTATTATACCTAATATTAAAATCACAACTAAAACTTCTATAATGCTAAATCCCATATTTTTGTACTCTTTGGAAGTTTTTTTAAAATTATCAAAAATATACATAATGCTTTAGACCTCCATAATTGTTTTCTTCAAGCATTTTTATTCAAAGAGCTTTTTTAAATTATTGACGATTTTTTTGAAATATTATATAAAATCATGTTAAAGTATATAAAATTTTAAACAAGGAGTGAAGATATGTCTAAGATAGGAAGACCTAATATTATTAATGAGATTAATAGGGGATTAATTCTTCATTTAGTAAGAGAAGAGGGTCCCATATCTCGGGCAAAGATTGCAAGAAAACTTGGACTCTCAAGACCAACAGTATCCGCTCATGTTCAAGATCTCATAAAGGAAGGATTAGTTTTAGAAGTAGGAAAGGGAGAGACTAAAAAAGGTAGAAAGGACATTTTATTGGTTTATAATGCAAAGCATGGATATATTTTGGCAGGTGATTTGGAAGGATCTTTCTTTAGACTTGCCATCTCAGATATGTCAGGAAAAATAGAATATGAAGAAGTAATAAAAACCCAAGAATTAAGAGAAAAAAATCTTATGTATCCTCAAAATTTTCCAATAATTCTAAAGAAGATTTTAGAGAAAAATGGAATTCAAGGAGAAAACCTAAAAATACTAAGTTTTGGAATAACAGGTATTATTGACGAAGGAAGATTAATGTTATCCCCTGGCCTTCCTGAGTGGAACAATGCTCCTTTAGGAAAGATATTGGAGGAAGAATTTCCTTCTTCCTTGGTAATTTTAGAAAGGGATGTAAATATGGCAGTATTGGGAGAATATTGGAAAGGTGCAGGAAGGGGAAAGGAAAATATAGTTTATATAACTATTAGTACTGGAATTGGAGCAGGAATAATAATAAATGGGAAAATATATGAAGGTAAAAATAAGTTTGCAGGAGAGATAGGATACATGTCAATAGATGATCCCAATTACATATATCCTGGAGTTTTGAATACCCCCTTTGGTTCCTTAGAATGGAATTCTTCATGGTCAGGAATACAAAAGAGATTGCAGCAGCTTGGTAAGAGTTATAAGACTATTGAAGAAATTTTTGAAAACTATGAAAAGGATAAGGAATTAAAGGAAATCATAGATATTTCTGCAGAAAATCTTGCAAGAGCAATAGTTAATGTTACTACTGTATTGGCACCTGAAATTATCATTATTGGAGGAATTTTGGGAAGATATCTTGATATTTTATTACCTAAAATGGAAAAAATCTTTGAACATTATCTACCAATTGATATAAATATTGTTTCTTCTCCCTTAGGAAATAATGCAGTAATATGGGGAAGTATATATAAAGCCTTAAATATTTATCATTCGTGTCCCGTTATTGTATGATGATTTCAAATGTTTTTATGCCTCTTAGGATATTTTCTTCCCAGTCCTTTAGATTTTTTAAGTATCCGAAGGGACATCTATAGATATTAATTCCATCTTTATTTAGGATTAAGGGATTATGTTCATGACCGCAAATTAAATATTTTATTTTCTTATTTTTCAAAAGAATATCTCCTAGATATTTACTTCCAAGATAGGCAGAAAAGAAGTTTTTTGTATATATTAACTCCTCAAAGGGAAGGGTGTGTATAACCGTTACAATAATTTCTACTTTATTCTTAATATCTTCTATTTGTCTTTCCAATTCTTCTTTCATTACCTTACAAATCTCTTGATTAGAAAGTATCTTTCCTGAATCATCTCTAAAAACCACGAGTTTCCAATATATTTCTCTCCATCTTAAATTTCCATATTCACCCTTTTCATATTCCTCAATACTAAATTCTTCACTTCCTAAAGAATAATCATACCATCCTACATTTCCCACAAATCCAACTTTATTTATAATCAATGGAGAAGAGGGAAGATAATGAAAATTATTTATTTTAGCAATTTTTTCAAGAATCTTTCTATACTTTTCAGAACTACTTATACCGTCTTCAATCCATAGATCGTGATTTCCAGGAACATATACTTTATAAAAATTCATGTCCTTTAACACTTCAAAGAACATATTTATATCCTCTATTTTTCTTGATATATCTCCTGCAAAAATAAAAACATCAGCGTTAAAGGAAGATAGTTTATCTCTTATTTTTAACAAAAACTCCTTTACTTCTTCTTTCTTTAGGCCATTTCTAAGCCTTATATAGTCCAAGTGAATATCAGAGAGAGCTAGGATCTTCATCAAAGTACATAGTTTATTAGTCTATAAATAAATTCTACTACAGGCTTAATAAAGGAGAAAATAATAGAATTTTGAGAAATTTGAGATTGAATATTATAAGGTAAAAATTTAAGAATTACTCCATAAGCAATTATGAGGAAACTTCCACCAAAAATTACAGAAAGAATTAGAGAAGGTAAGGCTAACAATATATATGAGAATATAAAGGTAAGGATAAAGGCAAATATGTTTGATGGGATATAAGGAGGAAATCGAAGGTATTTCATATAAAAGGGAAGAAGAGCGGAAGAGATAAAAAAAGCAATGACTATTGATAAAATAAGAGCTATTTTATTACTAAAAATTTCCTTTAATCCTTTAAGGGCAAGTCCTATTATAGTTAAAACACAGATAAGATCAAATATCATTCAGAATCCTCCCAAACAATTAAAATCCTTAAAGCCTTTCCTGATAATCCCGTTTCTACTGCTTTATGAATCTCCTTTAAAGGAAATTTATGGGAAATTATTCTTTTTACGTCAATTCTCTTATTGGCAATTAATTCTAAGGCTCTGCTATTGGTATAAGGGTTTACAAAAGAACCCATCAAAGTTATTTCTTTATAATATATATCAAAGGGAGAGATATTCAGAATTTCTTTCTTATCTGCAACACCAAAAATTAAGACTTTTCCTCCTCTTCTTACACTATTTATGGCAAGCTCAACAGTATCTGCTCTTCCCACAGCTTCTATGGCGATATCTACTCCAACTCCTGTTAACTTTTTAATTTCTGATGCGACATCCTCTTTTTGAGGATCAAAGGTATGAGCAAAAAAGGATTCTGCTATTTCTCTTTTTTCCTTGACAGGTTCCGATAGAAAAACCTTTGATGCCCCATATATATATGCAAGTTGTAGAAGAATCAATCCTAAGGCTCCTCCCCCAATTACTAAGACTGTATCTCCTGGCTTTATCTTAATCTTTTCTATACCATGCAAGGCACAGGCACAAGGTTCCATCATTGCTCCTTCTTCGGGTGAAACTCCAGCAGGAAGCTTATAAAGTTTGTCATAGGGAACAGCACAGTAATCGGAAAATCCTCCATCAAGGTCTACTCCTAAAGCTTTTAAATTCTCACAAAGATGAATCTCTCCTCTTCTGCAAAAATAGCAGTTTCCACAGGATATATTGGGATCAATAGCCACAAGATCACCAATTTTAAAACCTTTAACTTCAGAACCTATTTCCACTATCTTTCCCGAAAATTCATGTCCTCTTATTATATTAGGCTTTCCATAACCTTTTCCTGAAAATATGTGCAAATCCGTACCACATATTCCCGCTGCTAATACTTTTATAAGGACCTCAGAAGGTTTTATAAAAGGCTTAGGACATTCTCTTAATACTAATTTGCCAGTTTCATCTAACATAGCTCCTAACATAAATTTTCACTCCTTTTCTGAAGAGAATCAGGTAACATTTGCATTATCTCAATTTTATTACCATCGGGATCTCTTATCCATGCCTGATAATTTCCATCAATTCCTAAAGAAGGTTCTATATCTATATGCCATCCTTTACTTTTTATTTTCTCAACGGTTTCAAAAATATTATCAGTAATAAGACAAATATGCATAAAGTTTTGATTTTCTTTTTGAACAATCTCTTTCTTGGGAAAAAGTTCTAGATATTGATCTTCTGCAATCTTTAAATATACAAGAATAAGCTTACCATCTTTTTCTAAATTAAAAAGCTTTTTAAATCCTAAAACTTTTTCATAGAAGTTTAAGGATTTTTCAAGATCTGATACCTCAAGGGCAATATGTCCTATTCCCTTTATCATTCTCTTCTTCGTTTATATTATACTATAATCAAAAAGAATTTTCTTTTCTTGGGTCTTTAATCTTTTTAATGAGGAAGAAAAGGTTAAAGATTCCAACTAAGAGGGAAATTGAAAATAAAGTCTCATATCCAAATAGATCAGATATTTTTCCTGCAATAAGTGGAGATAGAAAAGAAAAAGGAGCAATTAATAGATTTAAAACTCCAATGTATAGTTCTTTTTTATTCTTTGGGGCTAAATCCAAAGTAATTGCTAAATCTCCTACCATAAAAGAGCTATATATTAAGCCAATTAACATGAAAACAATATATATAAAGAAAGCTGAATTTCCAAAAAGAAGTAAAATTAAAGAAAGAATACTAAGAGATCTCCCAATAATTAAGGTAATCTTATGTCCCCATCTATCTCCAATAGGTCCAAAAAGAAAAGAGGATATTCCTTGAGATACAAGAAGTATTCCTGTAAAATCAGCAACAATCTTATCTGGAATAGAGAATTTTTTCAATGCAAATACAACTATAAAAGATGTGTATGCTCCTGCTAAAGCTCCTAATACTCTGTTTATTATATAATTTCTAAAATTTCCGTCTTTTAAAACTATATTTATTCCTTTTATATATTCAGAAAATTTTACATCATCTTTTTTATCCTCATCGGGTTCCTCTCGAGTTAATGCTAAAAATATAAATGAAAAAAGTAGAGCAATACCTGCACATAAAAAGGAATATCCAAAATTCTTCGGGAAGGAATAATTAGATAGGAAATATCTTGCTAGGCTTGCACCACCAACTCCCATCAATGCTCCAAGACCATTTCCCATTGCAAAATATGTTCCTCTTCTTGCAGGATGAATAACCTTCTCAATCAAGCTCATCCAAGGAGGCCCTAAAAATCCCATGGAGAATGTTGCTATTCCTAACATAAGAAGGGAAAGATAAAGAGCAAGCTTAGGATTATAGGGAACTATAAAAAAGGATATAAAAGCCATAAATAAATAGGGAAGTCTTTCTCCTAAAGTAAATTTTAAAACCACATTTAATTTTTTGGATGCCTTTTCAGAAACCTTAGCACCTAAGATTGCAGGAATTCCCCATCCTAAATTAGCAATTGCAGGAATAAGACCAATCTCAATATTTCCTGCTCCAAGATTTTTAGCAAATAGAGGAAATAAAGTAAGAATTGACCCAAAAGTCATTCCCAAACTAAAAAGGGCAAAATCAATACTATCTACAATAAAATTCCAACGATAATCTTTTTCACTTAAAGGCATAGCAAAAATATAATACCAAAAATTGGTAAGGAAAGCAAATTATTTAAATTATTTTCTCTTAAAAACCGATATTAAAAACAAAAGGGTAAGAATTAAAATTATTGATGCACCACTAGGAAGGTTAAAATAAAAAGATAAGGTAAGACCAGAAATAATTCCTATAAAGCTTACTATTGAAGAAAAAATTATCATTTCCTTAAGACTTTTGGACCAAGGAAGAACAATAGAAGAGGGAATAACCAATAATGCAGAAATTAAAGTAATTCCAATTAATTTACTTGCTAAAACAATGGAAACAGCGGACAAACTTAATATGACCTCTTCTAGAATAAAAGTATTTATTCCTGAAACCTGTGCAGAGGTAGAATCAAAGATGATATAAACAATTTTCCAGTAATTTCTGAAAATAAAGAGAATTAAAATTAAAAGGAAAAACAAGGTAATTAGAATATCTTCGGTAGTTATTGCAAGGATATTGCCAAAAAGATAGCTAAATAAGTCCACAGAATATCCTTTATGCATATAAAGAAAAATAGCTCCCAATGCCATAGAGGAGGTATAAAATATCCCTATGGGAACATCTTCCTTTAATTTTATTTTTCTTTTTATATAAGGCATAACCCACACAATAATTAATGCAAAAATCAAAGCCAAAATAAGAGGATTTACTCCTAGAAGTATTCCTAAGGCTATTCCTCCAAAAGATGCATGACTAATTCCCGAACCCATAAAGGTCATTCCTTTAAGAACTAAGTAAGAGCCTATAATGGAAGTAATTATAGAAAGAAGGAAACCTGAAATTATGGCTCTTTGCATAAAGGAATAAGAAAGAAAATTCATTGTTTTTCTTCTCCTTCGTGGGTTAACAATAGAAATTCTTCCCCATATATCTCCTTTAAGGTCTTATGCAATCTCAAATCCTTGGGACATCCATGTAAGAAAATTCTTCTATTCAAACAGGCTAACTTATTAACTCTCTTTGTTATTACTCCTATATCATGGGATACTAAAATTATTGTTAATCCCTTTTTATTTAGATATTGCAAAAGACTGTAGAATTTTTCTTGAGTAGTAATATCCACTCCAATGGTAGGCTCATCCAATACAAGAAGTTTTGGTTCCTGTACTAAAGCTTTTGCTACTAATACTCTTTGTTGTTGTCCCCCTGATAGCTCTCTAAATAATTTATCCTTATAATCCCACATCTCTACATGATTAAGAGCCCTCTCAACAATCTCTTCATCTTCTTTACTAATATTTCTCCAAT
This sequence comes from Dictyoglomus sp., assembly GCA_025060475.1. Classification (NCBI taxonomy): domain Bacteria; kingdom Pseudomonadati; phylum Dictyoglomota; class Dictyoglomia; order Dictyoglomales; family Dictyoglomaceae; genus Dictyoglomus; species Dictyoglomus sp. Next base: position 25,443 of record JANXBZ010000002.1, read on the forward strand.
TGTTTACAACCTTTCTTCCAAGTAATACTAAGTCCCAAACTCTTATTGGAAAATAACTCTCAATCTCTGCTCTTTGTGCAATATATCCTATCTTTTTCCTTTCTTCTCCTAACTTCCATGGTGCTTTTCCAAAAACTTCAACTTTTCCTTTTTTTGGTCTTAAAAGTCCTAAAATTATTTTAATTAGTGTGGTTTTTCCAGCACCATTGGGACCTATTATCCCCCAGAAATCTCCCTCTTCAACAATGAAATCTATATCTTTCAAAATGAAAGTATTGTCATAGCCAAAGGATAAATTTTCTATTTCAATTATTTTGTTCACTAAAAATCATCTCCAATATTTTTATGTTTTCTCTCATCATTGAAAAATAATCTTTGTCATAACCTAATGGGTCTAAGGTTATCAATTTTGCTCCTGTTTCTTTGGAAATCATATTTAAAACAGGAGATATATTATAAGGTTCTTTTAGAATATATTTAATCTTTTTTTCTTTAATTAAATTAATTATTTCTGCAACTTTTCTTGGAGAAGGTTCTTTTCCTTCTCCTTCTTCGATTATTCCTAAGGTTTTTATATTATATCTCTTAAAAAAGTAATACCAAGCGGGATGGTAAATAATTACTTCTTTTTTCTTATATTTTGAAAACTTTATTTTTATTTCTCTATCTAATTCCTCTAATTTCTTTATTAGATCTTTAAAATTTTTATAGTAATATTCTTTATTTTTGATATCCATGCTTTTTAGTTTTTCATAGATATTTTCTGAGACCTTTTTTGCAAGGATGGGATCGAGCCATATATGAGGATTATTATCTTCAAATTTTATGTTGTAAGATACATTAAGAAGTTTTTTTCTTTTATCCTTAAGAATATTTTCCACCCAGTAATCTATATCCCCTCCATTTATAATAACCAATTCCGCTTTTTCGACTAATTTAAAAGTCTCAGGTTTTGGCTCAAAAACATGGGGATTAACATTTTTTGGAAGTATCAATAAAAATTCCCAATATTTTCCTCCTATAAAACTGGATAAGCTTTGTAAAGGAGGAATAGATACTAAAGCCTTTCTTATTTCCCCTTCACTTTCTATAAAAAAGATTAATAGAATAATTAAAATAATAACTTTCTTCATAACAAAAATATTATAGTCAATTTCAACCAATAATGTAAAATAAATTTTTAAAGACAAGTAGAGTTAAAATATTATAAACTGTGAAAAAGAGGAATAAAAAATGAAAAAAGTTTTAATTTCTTATTATTCGAGAACAGGATTTACTGAGAAGTTGGCAAAGAGACTTCAAGAGGAACTAAATTGTGATATTGAGGAAATTATAGATAAAGTAAATACATCTTAAGAAGAAATACCATAATCGAGCCCATTAAAAAAGATCCTAAGGATTATGATTTTGTAATAATCTGTTCTCCTATATGGGTAGGAGCAGATTTGAAGTAGAAAGGATTGTAGGAAAAAATCCTTCCTAAACTTGAATTCCTTTTGGACTATGTAAAACAGAATTAAAGTATAGGAGCTTCTATCCAGGAATTAAGTCTTTAGGATCGAAAAAGACATCTTTTCCATTCTTGGGGTATCTTCAAGGGAAAAAAGTAAATGTATCAGTATCTAGAAACATCAATATATTACGAGATATAAATTACTTAATTAGTTAAATTATCAGTTTTTTAAAAAATTTTATATTCTTCCTGTAGGTTTTATAAAGGGCAAAATAAATTTAAATTGTCCCCACCACCAAACAGGAGCCATATAAGGATTATCTGAGCTTGGGAAATTAGTCCAGTAATAATTATCCTGGGCACAGAATTTTATAGTTATAGTGAATATAAGGGCAGGATTTTCCTCTAAAAAAAGTTTTATAAACTCCATAATAAGCTCCTTTGATTTTGGGTTTTCAGGGGGAACTAAAATTAACCTCTCTATAATCTCATCTACTATTTTGTTTTTCCATCTTATGAAATTTTGAGTTGTAGCAATTCTTCCTATAGATTTATAAAACTTTGAATGATACTGAGGGATAGCAAGGTATATATCTACAGAGGGAATACTCCAATAAGATATAACATCAAAATTTCCTAGAGATAACTTTGTTAAAAAGTTAACTATTTCTAAGGTTTCTACATTTACATCTATTCCAAATCTTCTCCATTGTTCTGCAACTAAAAAAGCTAACCTTGTCCCCTGAATCTCAGATCCTGCAGGTGCTGTAATTGTAATTTTCCATGGTTTTCCATCAGGAAGAAGCCATTTCCCTTTTTGATCCCTTCTAAATCCATTTTTCAATAACAATTTTTCTGCTTCCTCTTTAGAATATCTCCACCAACCTATTCCCCATATTTCTCTGGCCTGTCCTTCAAAAGAAATTCCCTTTCTTTTTATATGTTCCTCAATTTTAAAGGGAATATTAGAATCCCAAGGTTTAAAACCATTTTCTAATTCAAAATCTTTTAACCAATCTTCTAGAGCCAAATAATATTCTTCAGTTAAAGATCCTGTGGCACCTATAAATAAGGGACTCAATCTTAATATTCCATTAAATCCAGAAACTACTATATCAATAATATCAATGGCTAAGGTTAAAGCCCATCTTACATCTTTTAAATTATATGGATATTTTTCTAGATTCATTCCAATAGCTCTTGATCTTACGTCCCCCATCCATGCCCAAGGAAAATCTCTATACCATACCCTTGAAAAAGGATTACTTCTTCTTAAAACTTCCCATGCTTCGGGAGTTAAATCGGTAATCAGATCTAATTCATGTCTTGATTGAGCCATAATTTTTTTCTCATCGGGACCATAATAGATAAATAAAACATACTTAGGAGAAGGCATTCCGTAGATTTGTCCTACGCTAGTTCTAATCCAATCTTCTCTTCTCTCAAAGAGCCACCAATATCCTGATGGATCATATTTATTTAGAATATAAGGACCTAAAGAAACAGGAGGATAAAACTCGTATTTTAAAGGATCTTTTATTCTTTCGAATTTATGTTTTGGCATTATATAACAGGTAGAGAATACAAGGGCAGTGAAGATATAATGAAAAGACGGAGAAGGATTATTAAATTCAAAAACAACAGTGTAGTCGTCAGTTTTGTATACCTTAGATACATAATGGTTAAAATAATCACTATAAACTAGTCCTATATTTTTCATTTGATAATTTACAGTAAAGACCACATCATCGGCAGTAAAAGGTTTATTATCACTCCAATAGATTCCTTTTCTTAATTTTACCGTCATTTTTCTATAATTTTTATCATAATGAGGAGGAGATTCAGCTAAAGCATTGATAATTTTTCCTGTCTGTGGATCATGATACCAGAGAGCATCAAATAGCATTTGATGAGCACCATTTCCCGGAAGAAATCCAGGCTTCCAAAAATTGAAATCTTTTGGGTTCATTATTCTTCCATGAAGGGCATCTACAATTAGAAGTTCGTTGCGAGGCAAGTTTGTTAATACTTGCGATGAGGATGTGGTTAGTATAACTAAAATAAAAATGAAAATTAATTTTTTCATCATTTATATTATAACACTCCCCCTGAGAGGGGGGACCCAGGGGGAAGGGGAGATAAGGGGGTTCATAGAATTCTATGACAAAATTTTCTCTTTTTCAATATTTATAGATTCAAGAACAGCTTTAATAGTTTTTATTGATATTATTAAGTCCTTTTTTTCTTCTTCTGTAAAGTCTATATCTAAAATTTTTTTGATTCCGTTTCTTCCTACTATAGATAATAGACTTAATGGAACATCTTTTATTCCTAAAATTTCAGGATGAACAGAAGATACTGGAAGAATTCTGTTCTCATCTCTTAATATTGCTGAGACAATTTCTACTAATGCTAATCCTATAGCAAAATGGGTTGCTCCTTTATATTCAATTATTTTATATGCAGATTCTCTTATTTCCTTTAATATCTCCCTCATAACCTCCTGGTTAAAACACTTTTTACCACAGACAGGACAAAATTCTGAAATATGTATACCTCCTATATGGGTCAAGCTCCATACTGCAACAGATGTATCACCATGTTCTCCAATAACATATGCTGTTAAAGATCTGGGATCTACATTGCAGTGTTGGGAGAGAAGATAAGCAAAGCGAGAACTGTCAAGAATTGTTCCTGATCCTATAACCTTATTTCTTGGAAAATTAGATAACTTCCATGTAATATATGTAAGAATATCTACAGGATTTGATACTACTAAGAAAATACCCTTAAATCCTGTATCAACAATCTTGGGAATTAAATCTCGAAATATTTCCAAATTTCTATCTATTAGTTGTAGTCTTGTTTCTCCTGGTTTTTGCTTTGCTCCTGCAGTGATTACTACTATATCAGAATCCTTTGCTTCTTTAAGTTCTCCTGCTGTTATTTTTACAGGTTTCGTAAAGGGAATACCATGGGAAAGGTCCATGGCTTCTCCTAATGCTCTTTTTTTATCTATATCATAGAGAACTATTTCTTCAACTATTCCCCTCTGCATTAGACTATAAGCAAAGGAGGTTCCTACTAGTCCTGCTCCTACAATTAATATCTTGCTCATACAATCACCTACCTTTTTGGTATTAATTCTTGTAAAAGGATATCATGATAGAAAAATTAAGTCAAGGGATTTTAATATTTGACAAAAATTAAATATGGATTAAAATCTTCTCTAAGAAAAATTAAAAAACTAGTAAATAAAAAAAATAAAAATTATGAGATTTAATGACTGGTTTTTAAAAAAAATATATTCTCAGAAAGAGATTGGAAGAAAAGAAATAGGATATTTAGAGGGTTGGATTAGTATAATTGGGAATATTATTCTCTTTATTTTTAAATTTATTTCTGGAATTTATTTAAATAGTATTTCTTTAACTGCAGATGCCTTTCATTCTTTGTCCGATGTTCTTACTTCAATAGTTGTAATATTGGGATTTAAGTTCGGAGAAAAACCTGCGGACAAAAAGCATCCCTTTGGACATGGAAGAATTGAGCAGATTGCAACCCTTATTATAGCCTTTATGCTTCTTATTATCGCTTATGACCTTGGAAAAAGTTCCTTTGAAAGGATAATAAAACCGCAGAAAGTTTCTTTTAATATTTTTATTGTATTTTTAATGTTCTTTTCCGCCTTATTTAAGGAATGGATGGCGAGATTTTCAATTTTTTTAGGTAACAAAATTAATTCCTCAACTCTTATTGCTGATGCATGGCATCATAGAAGTGATGCTTTTGCTTCAGCTTTGGTTGCCTTTGGCCTTTTAGCTATAAATTACGGTTTATATATTATAGATGGAATCATGGGTTTTTTTGTTTCCCTGCTTCTCTTATGGGTTGGTATTGATCTTATAAAAAACTCTTCAAGTTTTCTAATAGGAGAAGCACCAACTCAAGAGTTTATTAATAAAATTAAGAATATTGTTTTCTCAATTCCAGGAGTATTAGATTATCATGATATTTCAATTCATGATTATCAGAACAAAAAGGTAATAACTTTACATATAGTTGTAGATAACAATATCTCAGCAAAGGATGCCCATGATATAGCTTTGAAGGTTCAAGATTCAATAAAAGAAAATATTCAAGGCTCACAGGTTATTGTTCATATAGATCCCAAAGGAGAGAGGGAGGATTAATTCCTCCCTTTATTTATAAAGAGAAACAAATCTTCTGATTGATCTATCATATGTTTTTTCTATATCAGAAGGAAAATAACATGCAGGAAGTTCTCCATGGCTTCTATGATAGGCTAAACATTCACAGCATAGGCCTTTTCTTGAACAAGGCTCATAGGTGCAATTACAGTTTTTTAAATTTTTTTGAATTTTACACTCTGTCATTTCTACCCTCCTTAAATTCCAAAGTTTTTAATAATATAACATAGAAAAATAGAAACAGTAAAATATGGAAAAAGAATTTGCTTTTCAATGGCATATAACTAATTCTTGTAACTTAAGATGTAAACATTGCTATCAAGAAGAATTTGATAGGGAAAAAGATCTTTCTCCAAATTTATTAGAAAAGATTATAAGAGATATAATTGGTGTTTTAAAAGAAAATAATTATTCATCCTTAAGTATAAATATCACAGGCGGAGAGCCCTTAATCTCTCCTCTTCTTTTTCCAGTTCTTAATATCCTTGAAAAAGAAGATTTTGTGAAGGATTTTAGTATTATAACCAATGGTGAATATCTTGGAAAAATGCAGGATAAATTAGCTTTGTATAGGAAATTAAAATATTTAAAAATTTCTCTTGAGGGAGCAAAGGAAGAGAGCAATGATTATATTAGAGGTAGAGGAAATTTTAATAGGGTCGTAGAAATTTTAAAGGAATGTAAATTGAAAAAGGTTCTTATGTTTACTCTTGCAAAATATAACTATAAAGAAATTTATGAAATGATAAAACTTACAAATAAAATAGGAGGAATAGGTTTAATTCTTGAAAGATTCATCCCTTTAGGAAAAGGAAGAGAAATTATAAAAGAGACCCTAGGAATGAAAGAATGGTTTGAAGTATGTAGTTTTATTTCAGAAATTTATGGTCTTTCTCCTTATAGCCTTTTACCATATAAGGCTTTTTATATAAACATAAAAGATAACGAAATTTATGGGGCATTATGTAATTTAGGAGATGAATCCATGTGTCTTATGCCTGATGGAATTGTTTTTCCTTGTAGGAGACTTCCCATAGAAATAGGAGATTTAAGGAAAGAAAGTTTTTCAAATGTTCTTTTAAGATTAAGAAAGTTTAGAAACCTTTTGAATAAAAAGAATTTAGAAGGAATATGTTCCTCTTGTAATATAAAAAATTGTATAGGTTGTAGAGCTTTGAGTTATGCTTTATCAAAGAATCTTTTTAAAGAAGATATTCAATGCTTTTATTTAAAACTATAACTCTTCTAATTTCTCTTTTAACTTTTTTAAGTTTATCACATCCTCTTTGTTATATTCTAATAAAAGATGAAGAGCATAGGGATCATTATGATGAATATACCTATACCAAAGCTCTACAGCTATCCTTCCATCTATATCTTTTAATTTTCTTTCAATTCCAAGCCTTCTTTCTACAGCCTTAAGACCTCCATAGAGTCCCCTTCTCCAACAAATATACATAAGGTCTATATGAGAAAAATAACTTTTCAGATCAAGATTAAGTTTTGATCTTATAAAGGGAAGGTCAAATCTTGAGCCATTATAGGTGTAAATTATACCAACATTTTTTAAAACATATAAAAGATTGTAAATAGTAATTTCTTTATCTACAAGTTGAATTAAATTTTCTTCGTCTCCTCTTTCTATAAAAATACCAATAACAGTAATATGAGAAAATTCTGGAAAAAGCCCAGTAGTCTCTATATCTAAATATGCTCTAAATTTTTCCATGAAACTTTTAATTTAATACTCGTAATTTATCTCTATTTTCCTTCCCCTTTCAGAGGATTCTAATATAGCATCACATATTACTGCACATCTATATCCATCTAAGAAAGTAGCACCATAAGGCTCTACAGGCTTGTTATTAACAATACAGTCAATAAAATGATAAAGTTCATGAACAAAGGTATGCTCCCATCCGATGATATGTCCATGGGGCCACCATTTATCATAAAAGGGATGAAAGGATTCCGTAACAAGTATATTCCGAAATCCTCTAATCTCTTTTCTTTCATTATTGAGATATAATTCCAATTCGTTCATTCTCTCCAAGTTGAAAACTAATGTTCCCTTTGAGCCATTAATTTCAATAACCTGATGGTTCTTTCTTCCTGCACAGAACCTTGATGCCTCTAAGGTTCCTAGGGCACCATTTTTAAACTCTACCAATGCTACAAAGGCATCATCTACATCTACTTCTTCCTTTTTCGCAGGATCTTTTTCAGAATATCTTTCTTTTATAAAAGTTTTTACTATAGCACTTACACTTTTAGGCTCTCCTACTAAAAATCTTGCAAGATCAATTATGTGGGAACCTATATCTCCTAAGGCTCCACTTCCTGATATTTCTTTTTTCAGTCTCCAAACCAATGGAAAATTGGGATCCATAATCCATTCCTGAAGATATCTAGCTCTAAAATGGTAAATTTCTCCTAGGGTTCCCTCTTCAATTAATTCCTTTGCAAGTCTTATAGCGGGTACAAATCTATAATTAAAGGCAACCATATTTTTCCCAGGGGAATTCATTGCTGTTTCGAGCATTCTTTTTGCCTCATTGGAGTCTCTTGCTAGAGGTTTTTCGCATATTACATGTTTTCCCAGTTTCAAGGCTAAAATACACGGCTCCTCATGAAGATTGTTAGGGCCACTATTATCAAAAATTTGTACTTCTGGGTCTTCTAGCATTTCTTTCCAGTTGGTATAGTATTTTTGAAAGCCATATCTTCTTGCTGATTCCTTTACTTTTTCCTCAGATCTTCCACATAGAGCAACAAGCTTTGGAATTCCTGAAGGAGGCCAATAAATGTATGGGATTTTTTTATATGCATTGACATGAGCTTTTCCCATGAAAGCATAGCCCAAAATTCCTATTCCAATTTCAGGAATATCTCCTGAGAATCCTTTTACATCTCCCATACTTACAAATCCAACTTTTTTCTCTTCCATAAATTTCCTCCTACCACCAAACTTCTTTTAGAGGAGCTTTAATGATCAAAGGTTTTAAAAATTGGATACATTTTTCACAGCCATCTTCTCGAGACATGACAGGATCTTCATGTTCATAAGATAGAACATAGTCATATCCTACAGTAACAAGGGCAGTAATTATTCTTTTCCAATTAACATTTCCCCATCCTGGCACTCGAAATCTAAATCCTCTATCAGGTCTCATCCAAGAACCTGTAGGAATTACCCCAGATCTCGGAAGCTCGTCTTCTTGAAGTTCAGAATCCTTAGCATGTACATGAAAGATCCTTTTTCCTAATCTTTTTATAAAAATTACAGGATCAATAAACTGCCAAACAAAATGGGAGGGATCAAAATTAAAACCAAATTCAGGTCTTTCTTCTAATACTTTTAAAGCTTTTTCTGCAGTCTCAATATTATATGCTATTTCTGTTGGATGAACTTCAAGAGCAAACTTTACTCCATATTCTTTGAATTTATCCAATATTTTATTCCATCTTTCTGCAAAGAGATCCCAAGCTCTTTCATAAATTTCCTCATTCTTTGGAGGAAATATATACCACTTCTCCCATACATGGGAGCCTGTAAATCCATTTACTATTGGCCTTTCCTGAATTCCCTCTTCACAAAGTATAGATACTGCTCGAGCCGTTTCTATCATTCTTTCCATACCATACTTTATTTTTTCCTCTGGATTCTTTGAGGGAGCCCAATCATCTGTAGATTCATCTAAGGGACCTAAGACCAATTGTCCTTCTAAATGGTTAGATACTGCAGAAATTTTTAAGTTATATTTTTCCAAGGTATTTTTTAATTTTTTAACATATTCTCTATCAGAAACTACTTTATCAATATCAAGATGGTTACTTCCTTTCCAAGCAGAAAGCTCTACCATCTCATATCCAAGAGAAGAAACATATTGAGCTACTTCCTCTATAGGTTTTTCGTTATAGAGGACCGTAAAAATACCAATTTTCATGATATTTAGTCCTCCTTTTATGTTTTATTCACTTAGTGCTTCAATTATTGCCTGCGTAAATTGAGGCAGAGAGTCAGGAACTCTTCCTGTAATAACATTTCCATCTCTTCTTGCAGGAAGGGGTTCAAAATCTCCTCCTGCATTTATAATGTCGTCTACTATAGCATCCCAACAGGTCACTTTTCTTCCCTTTATAATATCTGTTCCAAAATTTCTATCTACAGAGATAAAGACCTGAGGACCATGACAGATTGCAGCAACAATTTTTCCCATTTTATACATGTCTGCAACAAGTTTTAAAGTATTCTTATCACATCTTAAAAAATCTGGAGCAAAGCCTCCTGGAATTATTACCGCGTCATAATCTTCTGGTTTGGCTTGAGATATTTCGATTATATTGTATCTCACTCCTTCTCCCATGACTACTATGGGAACTGTTGTTCCAAATCTTCCTGTTATAGGTTTTTCTGCCCACCATGGTCTTGTGTGAAAGCCTGGACCTTTAAGGGAAACTACTCCAACAGATACTTTTGCCCCCTCCTCACTTAATCTTAGAATTGGATAGAGTAATTCGACATCTTCAAATTCATGGGCACATAATATTAAAACGTGCTTTCCTTTAAGCTTACTACTAGGATTTTCAATATAATCCTTCCTAATACTCATTGGAAAAAACCCCCTTTCAAGATTTTTTAGGTGGAGCACAAGACTCTCTAATTATAAGCTTAGTAGGTAAGATAACTTCTTTTGCTTTTTTTCTTCGTCTTCTCAATCTTTCAAGCAATAGTAGACCTGCATTTTTTCCAAGTTCATAAGAAGGTTGATATATAGCAGTTATAGAAGGGGAGAAGTATTTAAACCATTCCATATCATCAAAGGATATAACTGAGAGGTCATCAGGGATTTTTAATTCCAGCTCCTGAATTGCTGAAATTAATCCCAATGTCATAAGGTTGTTTGATGATATTATTGCTGTTGGTGGATCTTCCAAAGATAAGAGCTCTTTTCCCTTAATATATCCCCCATCTCTTTTAAAATCTCCTTCTTTTATTAAGCTATCATCTCTTGGGATTTTATTTTTATCTAATGCCTGAAGGTATCCCTCCAGTCTTTCCTTTCCTGTTGTAGTATCCAAAGGTCCTGTAATGATTCCTATTCTTTTATGGCCAAGGTTTATCAAGTATTCTGTTGCCAAGAAGGTTCCCGAGATATTATCTACTAGTACCACATCGGTATCTATTCCCTTTATTCTTCTGTCCACGAGTACCACAGGGATATTTTGAGATATGAAGATTTCCAAATTTTTTCTTGTTTCAGTACTTTTACTTGGGGTAATAATAATTCCATCCACCTGTTTGCTATACAAAACTTCAATATATTCTCTTTCCTTATCAATATTCTCATCGGAGTTACAGAGGATGAGGTTATACTTATAATTTAGCAAAGTATCCTCAACACCTCTGACCACTTCAGGATAGAAGAGATTTGTGATATTAGAGACAATTAAGCCAACGGTATGGGTAGTTTTCTTTCTTAGGCTTCTTGCGACGATGTTAGGTCTATAGCCCAATTCTTTTATAGCGGAGAGAACTTTCTTTTTAGTTTCCTCTTCCACATGTCTTGTTTTATTTATCACATGGGATACAGTGCTTACTGATACCCCTGCTAACTTGGCTACATCTTTCATGGTTGGTGGTTTTATAACTTTCTTCATTTTCTATTATCGCCTCCTATTTTCCTTGATATTTGTAAATTTTGTAATACTTTTATTAAAAAACAAATTTTTCTAATTGTAAAGAAATTTTTCTATGTTATAATATAAAGGTTATAAATTATGAAAATCACAGTCAATATAATCTCTGAAGCTTTAGCATGGGATGTTAAGGGACAAGGAGTATATACTGCAAGTTTGTCCCTTATAGAAGCTTTAAAGAGAAGAGAAGAATTAGAAGTAAATATAAACGGTAGAGGACTGTACGATATTGCTCATCTTCATACTCCTGGTCCCTATGCGGTAAGTAAAGGGATGATTTCTGGAAGAAGACTAGTTATTTCAGCCCATGTAATTCCTGCATCTTTAATTGGAAGTCTTGTTCTTGTAAATATCTGGCTTCCATTTTTTACGCAATATTTAAAATATTATTATAATTTAGCTGATTGTGTAATAGCTGTTTCTCCTAAGGTTAAAGAAGAATTGGAAAATCTTGGAATAAAAGCTCCTATCTATTTTGTACCAAACCCTGTAAATTTGGAGAGATTTTATCCCTCTATTGAAAAAAAGAAAAGAATAAGAGAAAAATTAGGTATTTCTATGTTAGATTTTGTGGCTGTAAGTTCAGGACAAATTCAACCAAGAAAAGGTATCGATACTTTTATTGAGGTTGCAAGGAAATTACCTGATGTAAAATTTGTATGGGTAGGAGGACAACCCTTTTCAGTTCTTACTGCAGGATTTATTGAGCTCCAAGAAAAGATCAAAAATGCTCCTTCTAATGTGATTTTTACAGGAATTGTTCCCTATGAAGAAATGCCTGATTATTACAATTTAGGTGATGTGTTTTTCTTTCCTTCTTATCAAGAAAATCTTCCTATGGCAGTATTAGAGGCTTCATCCTGTGGTCTTCCTCTTCTTTTAAGGGATATCTTGGAATATAAGGAACCTTTTGGTGGTTTCTTTATTCCTGCGAAGAATGATAGTGAATTTTTAGGATATTTATTAAAATTGAAAGAAGATAAGACCTTTTATATGGAATATAAAGAAAGAGCTTTACAATTATCGAAAAATTATAGTTTAGATAATATTGGTAATAAAGTATTAGAGATTTACAAAGAAGTACTAAAAAATCCTCCAAGATATAAAAGAGATTGGATAACTTTGGAAAAAATGAGAGAAGAAGGAAAAAAGATTTGGAAATACCTGGGATATCCTAATGTTAAAAGAAGGAGAGAATTGGGGAAATGGAAAGAATTAGAGTAAATCTTATTTTTAAACCAGGAATTCCTTCCGCTCGTAAAAAAGGCGGTGGAGACCAAACTGCATGTCTTATGCTTTATTCTGCTCTTAAAAGAAGAGATGACGTAGAAGTATTTTTAAATGGAACTACTAAGGAAGAGCCTTTTGATATAGTACATTTTCATTCCTTTGGAGATGTTTTCTTTAGATATGCAAGAAAGGAATATCAAGATAGGATTATATTCACAGCTCATGTAATACCAGATACTATGATAGGAAGTGCAATATTGGCGGATAAATGGAAGGGAGTATTTTCACAATATCTTCTCCTTATATACAATCAAGCAAGAGTTGTTATTGCAGTTTCTCCTTTTGAGGCAGAAAAATTAAGAGAAATGGGTGTAAAATCTGAAATTGTAGTTATTCCTAATGGAATAGATCTTAGAGAGTTTAAAAAAGATAAGGAATTAAGAATAAAAACAAGAAAAGAATATGGAATAGAAGATGAAGAAATTGTCTTTCTTTCTGTAGGTCATCTTATTAAAAGAAAAGGATTTGATACTTTTGTAAAAATGGCAGAAAAATTTCCCGAATATAGATTCGTTTGGGTAGGAGATATTCCATTTTCCTTCTTAAGCGGAGGATTTGCTGAAGTAAAAAGAATAAAAGAAAATCCCCCTAAAAATTTAATCTTTACTGGCGGAAAACCTCATGAAGAACTGCCAAAATTTTATAATATGGCGGATATATTTTTCTTTCCATCTCGACAGGAAAATTTTAGTGTTGCTGTTTTAGAGGCAGCATCCTGCGGTCTTCCACTTCTTTTACGAGATCTTCCAGAATATAAAGAGCCTCTTGCTGATTCCTATATTGCAGGGAATGAGGAGAACTTTGAAGAAAAAATTAGACTTCTTGCAGAAAATGAAGAACTGAGAGAAGAATATTCAAAAAGGGCATTAGAACTTGCAAAAAAATATGACATAGATAGAATTGCTGAAGAAACTGTCAATCTTTATAAAAGAATATTAGAAAAGTCGTGAAAATAGCCTTTTTTACTATAAATTACCTTCCAAATACTGGTGGAGCAGCGATATCTGTTGAAACCTATAGAAAAGCATTAGAAGAGTTAGGAGATGAGGTCTATGTTTTTGCTCCTAAATATCCTCCTTGGTTTCCTCCCTATAATGATTCTAAAAGAATTTTTAGATATCCTGCTCTTTTTATAAAAAGTATAAATCCTCATCCTATACCTCTTCCTTTTACCTTCTTCATAGAAGATTTTTTTAGAAAACAAAATTTTAACATCATTCACACCCACCATCCTTATATTATTGGGAAAACTGCTTTAAAGTTGTCGAAAAAATATAAAATTCCCCTTGTTTTTACTTATCATACTTTATATCACAAATATGTCCATTATATTCCTCTTTTTCCTCAGAAAATAAAAGAAAAAATTGCAATAATTACAAGTATAAATTTTACAAACAAAGTAGACTTGGTCATAGCTCCTTCCTCTGAAATAAAAGAAATGATAAGTAACTTAGGAACAAAAACAAGAATAGAAGTATTGCCTACTGGTCTTGATTTATCTTTATGGGAGAGGGCAGATAGAGAGAAATTTTTATCTGATAAACCTTGGAGAAATAAAAAAATTCTTCTTTATACAGGAAGATTGGCAAAGGAAAAAAATCTTGAATTTTTGCTTAATTCTTTAGCTCCTCTTCTTAGAAGAAGAGAAGATACTGTTCTTCTTATTGTAGGAGATGGGGATGAAAGAAAAAATCTTGAAAATCTAAGGAATAGACTTTTATTAAGAAATAAAGTTTTTTTCTTAGGATGGTTCCCTAGGGAGAAATTAGTAGATTTTTATACCTCTGCTCATATATTTGTATTTCCTTCTATTACAGAAACTCAAGGATTAGTTACTTTAGAAGCTATGGCAGGTGGATGTGCAATCGTTGCAGTAGATGCTACAGGAACAAAAAGTCTTGTTTCTGATGGTGTAGAAGGATTCTTATCCCCTCTTAATTCTCAAATTTTTTCTCAGAAAGTTGAGATTCTTCTTGATAATCCAGATCTTCTTTACAGGATGAAAACTAATGCAAAGGCAAAAGCTCAAAATTTTTCCATTAAGAATTTAGCGAAGAAATTGCAAGAATTTTATAGAGAAATTGTGAAAGAAAGAGAAAAATAGAAAAAAATATAAGAAATTTCCAATTAATTAGGATTAATTAGATTTTTTCTGGGATATTCTCTATTGAAGTTAAAAGGGTGATTCTATATATTTAGATTGGATTTAGCACTCACTTGATAAGATTGCTAACAAAATTTATGGAAAGGAGGTAGATTATGAAGCTCAGACCTATTGGTGATCGCGTTGTTGTTAAGGTATTGGAACAAGAAGAAAAAACGAAAGGGGGAATTGTATTACCAGATACCGCTAAAGAAAAACCTCAACAAGGTAAAGTTGTTGCTGTAGGGACAGGAAGGATCTTAGATAATGGTCAAAAAGTCCCTCTCGAGATCAAAGAGGGAGATACTGTGATTTTTGCTAAGTATGCAGGTACTGAAGTTAAGATTGAAGGAGAAGAATATTTGATTCTCAGCGAAAGAGATATTTTGGCAGTAGTTGAAAAATAAGAAAAAGGAGGGTGATAGAGGATGGCAGCTAAAATTATAAGTTTAAATATGGAAGCACGAACTGCTTTAATCAGAGGATTAGATACTGTTGCAGATACTGTAAAGATAACCTTAGGACCTAGAGGAAGAAATGTAGTATTGGAGAAAAAATTTGGAGCACCTGTCATAACTAATGATGGAGTAACCATTGCGAAGGAAATTGATCTTGAAGATCCTTTTGAAAATATGGGAGCTCAGCTTGTTAAAGAAGTTGCTTCTAAAACTAACGATGTAGCTGGAGATGGTACAACTACAGCAACAGTTCTAGCTCAAGCTTTAGTTCATGAGGGATTGAAGAGTGTTGTTGCAGGTGCTAATCCAATGTACGTAAAAAGAGGAATCGAAAAAGCAGTTGAAGCAGTAGTCGAAGAGTTAAAGAAGATTGCAAGACCTGTTGAGACAAAAGAGGATATTGCTCATGTAGCTGCAATTTCTGCTAATAATGATGAAGAAATTGGACAATTAATTGCAGATGCCATGGACAAAGTAGGAAAAGATGGAGTAATAACTGTTGAAGAATCTCAAGGTATTGGAACTACCCTTGAGGTTGTAGAAGGAATGCAATTTGATAGAGGATATATTTCTCCTTATATGATTACTGATGCAGAAAGAATGGAAGCAGTATTAGAAGAACCTTACATTCTCATAACTGATAGAAAAATTAGCGCAGTAAACGATATTATACCAATCTTAGAAAAAGTAGTACAAACTGGAAAACCTTTAGTAATTATTGCAGAGGATGTAGAAGGTGAAGCATTAGCTACCCTTGTAGTAAATAAACTTCGTGGAGTATTACAATCTCTTGCAGTAAAAGCACCTGGATTTGGAGATAGAAGAAAAGCTATGCTTCAGGATATAGCTATTTTAACAGGTGGAGAGTTTATCTCTGAAGAAACAGGAATAAAATTAGAGAATGTAACCCTTAATATGCTTGGAAGAGCAGAAAAAGTTAGAGCTAATAAAGATAAAACAACAATTGTTGGAGGTAAAGGAAATAGAAAAGATATCGAAGCAAGAATTGCTCAAATAAGGAAACAATTAGAAGAGACCGATTCCGAATTTGATAGGGAAAAGCTACAAGAAAGACTTGCAAAGTTAGCAGGAGGAGTAGCAGTGATTAAGGCAGGAGCTGCAACAGAAGTAGAATTAAAAGAAAAGAAACATAGAATAGAAGATGCGCTTTCTGCCACAAAAGCTGCAGTTGAAGAGGGAATTGTGCCTGGTGGTGGGGTAGCATTAATTAGAGCAATGAAGGCACTAGATAATGTGAAAGTTAATAATGAAGATGAGAAAATTGGCGTAGATATAGTAAGAAGAGTTTTAGATGTACCATTAAAGTTAATAGCAAATAATGCTGGTAAAGAAGGATCAATTATTGCTGAAAAAGTTAAAGAGATGGATGGACCTATGGGATACGATGCTGCAAGAGACAGATTTGTAAATATGTTTGAGGCAGGAATTGTAGATCCATGTAAAGTAACAAGATCTGCTCTTCAAAATGCTGCAAGTATTGCAGCCTTAGTGTTAACTACTGAAGGACTTGTTGCTGAAAAACCTGAAAAGGAAAAACAAACTCCACCTCCACCACCTGAGTACTAATCCAAAAAAGAAATAAAAGCCCCCAAGAATTTCTTGGGGGCTTTTTTATTTTTGTTTTTGGTGGCCCTACGGGGATTCGAACCCCGGTTTTTGGGTTGAGAACCCAACGTCCTAGTCCTCTAGACGATAGGGCCTTTATTTTTTGGCTGGGGAGGATGGATTCGAACCATCCCTACCTGATCCAGAGTCAGGCGTCCTACCAGCTAGACGACTCCCCAAACCGTGTTTACAAAGATTATATTATTAGATAATCCTGATCTTGTCAATGGTGGAGAAAAACTTTGAGCTTTAATTGTTTTCTCTTTTTCTTTTCAACTTTTTATAGCAAATTTTGGTTATAATATTAGGGGTACTTGCATCTTTAAAAAAGTTAGTATATAATCTATATCACTCTGTAAAAGGCGAAGATCGGGAGTAGTAGCCATCGTAGGCAGGATTCAGAGAGGCTGGGAAAAGGTGTGAGCCAGCTATCCTGCAGATGGTGAATGGGCCCGGGAGCTTTGGACCGAAAAGGGGTATAACCCCTGAGTAGGCTCCAACGGATGTTGCCACCGTTATCAGGGCAAAGGGTATCGGAGCAAAGAGGATCTCCCGTACCCGAAAAGAGAGAGGCAATGTTGCCTAAGTAAGGTGGCACCACGAGAAGAAAGAGCCTTCTCGTCCTTTAATGGGCGAGAAGGCTTTTTTATTTTAAGGAGGTGTTTTTATTGTTTAATTTTAAAATTCCAGAAAACTTAGAAGGCTATGATTACTTTCCTTTAGTTTTCGATCTTCCAGGAGACTGGGAGACCCCAGTAAGTCTTATTTCTAAAGTAAAAAACGAAGAATACTTTTTTCTCTTAGAAAGTGCAGAGGGTGGAGAAAAGATAGGAAGATACTCTTTCTTAAGCTGGAGACCTAAAAAGATTTTTTCTTTTCCATATAACTATTCTAATGATATACTTTCGGAGCTTTCTTTACAATTTCCTCCTTCTAGAATATATCAAGAAAAGGAATTACCAAGATTCTTAGGGGGTATAGTAGGATTTATAAGCTATGATTTAATAAGGCAGTGGGAAAAACTTCCTGATTCTACTGAAGATAATTTGAGTTTTCCTTTAGCCTCTTTTCAGCTTACTGATTTTCTTATAGTTTTTGACCATCTAAAGAGAAAGATAAGTATCATTCTTTTAATATCTAAGAATGAGCTTAAGAATAAAGATGTTTTAAGGGAGTATAGGGAAAAGATTAGAGAAATTTTAGATATTTTTAATCGTTCTCCTCAGAGGAGTAATCCTTATAACTTAACTTTTCCTTTAGAATCTTTTACTTCAGAAAATGAATACAAGGAAATGGTTAAAAAAGCATTAGAGTATATCAGAGAAGGAGAGATATTTCAGGTGGTTCTCTCTCAAAGATTTCACACGAGATATCCTTTAGATCCTTATCTTCTTTATAGAGCATTAAGATTTATAAATCCTTCCCCATATATGTTCTTTCTTCGCTTTAAAGATATTTATTTAATTGGTGCTTCTCCTGAAGCCCTAGTTCGAGTGGAAAAGGGAAAAGGTGAAGTAAGACCCATAGCAGGAACAAGACCGCGAGGAAATGATCCCTTAGAAGATGAACTCTTAGAAAAGGAATTGATAAATAATGAAAAGGAAAGAGCAGAGCATATTATGCTTTTAGATCTAGGAAGAAATGATCTTGGAAGGGTTGCAGAAATAGGCAGTGTTAAAGTGGAAGAATTAATGAAGATTGAGAAATATTCTCATGTAATGCATCTTGTGAGTACTGTATCTTGTAAGGTTAAAGAAAATATTCATCCTCTAGAAGTTTTAAGAGCTTGTTTTCCTGCAGGAACAGTTTCAGGGGCTCCCAAAATAAGAGCTATGGAAATAATAGAGGAATTAGAAAAATTTAAAAGAGGGCCATATGCAGGGGGTATAGGTTATCTTTCCTTTGATGGAAACTTAGATACTTGTATAACTATTAGAAGTTTCTTTTTAAAAGGGGAAGACTTATATCTTCAAGTTGGGGCAGGAATTGTTTATGATTCAGATCCCAAAAAGGAATATGAAGAGACAATAAATAAAGCTAAGGCACTTTTTGAGGCTATAAAAATTTCAGGGGGGTTAGATTATGCTTTTACTTATTGATAATTATGATTCCTTTACCTACAACCTATACCAATTCTTGTCTGAGTTTATAGAAGTAGTGGTTTATAGAAATGATAAAATAACTATTGAAGAAATTGAAAAAATTAATCCTCAAGGGATTGTGATATCTCCTGGACCATCAATTCCTGAAAAGGCAGGAATAAGTATTCCTATTATTAAGCATTTTAAAGATCGATTACCCATATTAGGAATCTGTTTGGGACATCAGGCTTTGGGTTCTGCCTTTGGAACGAAAATTGTAAAAACATTACCAATGCATGGAAAGGTATCTGAGATTTATCATATTCCCCATCCTCTTTTTGAAAATATTGAAAATCCCTTTATAGCAACAAGATATCATTCTCTAATTGTAGATTACAACACTTTATCCCCATCTTTAAGAATAATTGCCTGGACTAAAGATAGGATTATTATGGGAATTCAATATGAAACTAAACCTGTATTTGGACTTCAGTTTCATCCTGAATCTGCTTTTACTCCAAAAGGTAAAGAAATATTAAAAAATTTCCTTAAAATAGGAGGGTTAATAAAATGATAAAGGAGATTATTAAAAAACTTTCTATGGGAAATAATCTTTCTTTTGAAGAATCTCAACAAATAGTTGAAAGCATTGAGAGAGAGGAAATAACAGAAGCACAACTTGGGGGTATTCTTCTCTCTTTAAGGGTTAAGGGAGAAACACCTGAAGAAATTGCAGGGTTTATATCTTCTCTTCATAAAAAGGCAAAAAAAGTAATGAATAAGTCTCCTGCCATTGATGTTTGTGGAACAGGAGGGGATCAGGCAAAAACTTTTAATATTTCCACAGGGGTAGCCTTTGTTTTAGCAAGTCTTGGTATTCCTGTAGCAAAGCATGGAAATCGAGCAGTATCAAGTAGGTCTGGAAGTATTGATGTAATTGAAGCCCTAGGTGTAAAATTTTCGGAAGATCCCGAAAAGGTAGCAGAAGAAATAGATAAAGTAGGATTAAGCTTTATCTTTGCTCCTTATTTTCATCCCGTGGTAGGAAAGGCGGGAAAGGTAAGGAGAGAGTTGGGGATTGGAACTATTTTTAATCTTGCAGGTCCTATGCTGAATCCTGCCAATTTACAAGCACAAATTTTAGGTGTATACTCATTAAATATTTTAAAAAAATTAGCTGAATCTGCAAAGATTCTAGGACGAAAAAATATTTTATTTTATCATGGGAGAGAAGATGGAATAGACGAGATCTCATTAAGTGGTCCCACAGAGATGGCTTGGGTAAAGGAAAAGGATATAGATTATTTTGTCTTTCATCCCAAAGATATAGGACTTAGAACCTATCCTTTAGAGGAATTTGTTGGGGGTACTCCCCAAGAAAATGCAGAAATTCTTATAAATATCTTTAAAGGAAAAGGAACTCCTGCTCAAACAGATATTCTTTCCTTAAATAGTGCCTTTGGTCTTTTAGTGTTAGGAAAGGTTAAGAATGTTAAAGAGGGATTTGAAAGAATAAAAGAACATATTTTAGAAGGTAAAGTATACCAATTTTTAGAGAGGTTAAGGGGGATGAAAGAATGGGTATACTAGAAGAATTAGTAGAAGAAAAAAGGAAATACTTAAAAAAAAGAAGTTTTATCATTCCTATATCATTACCAGAAAAGGAAAAAGATATTTTTTTTAAAACTATAAATCTTCCTGGATTAAAATTAATTGCAGAGATAAAGCCTTCTTCTCCTGTCAAGGGAAAGCTTTTGAAAAACTTTTCTCTTTCTGAAATTGCAGAAATATATGATGAAATGGAAGAAGTATCTTGTATCTCTGTTTTAACAGCAGAAAGTTTTTCAGCAAGTTTAATGAATCTACAACTAGTAAGAAAAATTACAAAAAAGCCTATCCTTCAAAAGGACTTTATTATTACCTTTGAACAAGTATATGAGGGAAGAATTTTAGGAGCAGATGCTATTCTTCTTATTGCAAGGATTCTTTCAGAAAAGGAATTAGAGAATCTATATAATCTTTCTAAGGATTTGAATTTAGAACCAATTATAGAGATATATGAAAAAGAAGAACTAGAAAAAGTATTACCTTTAAATCCAAGAATTTTAATGATAAACAACAGAAATTTAGATAATTTTCAAGTAAATATATCTCATACTTTGGAGCTATTACCTTATATCCCAAAGAATATTCATGTAATAAGTGCCAGTGGTATAAAAAGTGGAAAGGATGTGGAAGTTTTATATAAAGCAGGAGTAAAGGGAATCTTGGTAGGAGAAAGTATTGTATCAAGTTCTGATCCCAAAGAGAAAATAAAAGAACTTTTAAAACCATTAAAATCTAAAATTATTTTTGAAAAAATAGTCTACGAACATAACCCTAATTTTTAAGATTATGTGGATAAAAATTTGTGGAATTAAAGATGTTTTTTCTGCTTTACATGTATACTCAGAAGGTGGCAATGCTCTAGGTTTTATATTTGTTCCTGAAAGTAAAAGATTTTTGTCCATAGAAGATGCAAAAAAAATAGCACCTTTTATAAAATCAATTCCTATTCTTAAAATTGGGGTTTTTCAAAATGTAAAAAGGAATGAAGTTAGCGAAGTGTTAAAAATATTTCCCTTGGACGGAATCCAATTTCATGGAGATGAATCTCCATCTTTCTGTAAAGAATTTAAAGATTTCTTTCTCATAAAGGCTTTTAATTTAGTTAACAATATTTCTTTAGATAATATTAAAAAAGAAATTTCAAAATACTCTTTTTGTCATATTCTTTTAGATAGAAGAAAAGATTCTTTTCGAATTTCTTGGGAGGAATTTTTAGAGAAGGCATATTTAATCTCAAAAGACTTTCCTGTAATTCTTGCAGGAGGAATTAATGAAGAGAATTTAGATTCTGCTTTGAGCATAAATCCCTGGGGAATTGATCTCTCTAGTGGTGTAGAAAATGAGAAAGGAGAAAAAGATTTGGAAAAAATATCAAGATTTTTGAGGAAGGTGAGAAAAAAAGATGAGACTTCCTGATGAAAGGGGATATTTCGGAGAGTTTGGAGGAAGATTTGTTCCCGAGACTTTGATGGAGCCTCTTTTAGAATTGGAAAGAGCATATAAGGAAATAGAAAGGGATAAAAATTTTTGGGAAGAATATAAAAAATATCTGAAAGAGTATGTGGGAAGACCTACTCCTCTTTATTTTGCCAAAAATCTGTCTTCATATATTAATGCAAAGGTATATTTAAAAAGAGAAGATTTATGTCATACAGGGGCTCATAAAATAAATAATGCTCTTGGACAAGCACTTTTAGCAAAATATCTTGGAAAAAAAAGAATAATTGCGGAGACGGGAGCAGGACAACATGGGGTTGCAGTGGCAACGGTATGCGCCCTTTTAGGATTTGAATGTACCATATATATGGGAGAAGAGGATTGTAATAGGCAAAAGATGAATGTTTTAAGGATGAAGCTTCTTGGAGCAAAGGTTATTCCCGTAAAAACAGGCTCAAGGACATTAAAATCCGCTATAAATTCAGCTTTAAGGGATTGGGTAAGCCATCCTGAAGATACTTATTATCTCTTGGGTTCTGTAGTAGGACCTCATCCCTATCCCATGATTGTAAGAGATTTTCAGAAAATTATTGGAGAAGAAGCAAAAGAACAGATTTTAGAAATGGAAAATACTTTACCCAATTACTTAATAGCCTGTGTTGGGGGAGGCAGTAATGCTATTGGACTTTTTTATCCCTTTTTAAAGGATCCTGTGAAAATTATTGGAGTAGAAGGAGGGGGAAAAGGGATTGATTCAAATCTTCATTCAGCAAGTATTTGTGCAGGAAGGGTGGGAGTTCTTCATGGAGCAAAAATGTTTCTCCTTCAAGACGAATATGGAAATATCTTAGATACCCATTCTATATCAGCAGGATTAGATTATCCTGGGGTTGGTCCTGAACATAGCTTTTTAGCGAAGATAGGTAGAGTAAAATATGATTATGCAACCGATGATATGGCATTAAAGGGATTCTTAGCTTTGACAAAATTAGAGGGAATTATTCCTGCTTTAGAGAGTGCCCATGCCTTAGGGTATCTCTTGGAAAAAAGAAGAGAATTTCCTGAGGAAAACCCCATAATTATTGTTAATCTTTCAGGAAGAGGAGATAAAGATTTAGATATTATCTATAAAGCAATGGAGGAGAATAATGAGCAAAATCTTGGATAAATTTAAAGAAAAGAAAAAATTAATATTTATCCCTTTCTTTGTTGCAGGATATCCTTCCTTTTTCTTCTTGGAAGATTTTCTTTTAAAATATAAAGATAAGATAGATATATTGGAATTGGGAATTCCCTTTTCTGATCCTATAGCGGATGGTCCTATATTAGAAGAAGTGAATTATCAAGCTATTAAAAAAGGAGTAAATTTTGAGAATACGATAAATTGGCTTAAAGAGAAAAAAATTCCATCTCAAATTACTACAATTCTTCTTCTTTATTTTAATTTAATTTATCAAAATTTAGAAAAAAATCTTCAAAGAATAAAGGAGGTGGGAATAGAAGGATTAGTTATTCCAGATCTTCCCTTTGAAGAGGCAGAAAGTTTTCTAGAGCTTTTTAAAAGCTATAATTTGGATTTAATATTCTTTTTATCACCAACAACTAATAAAGATAGAAAAGAAAAAATATTAAAGTTGGCAGAAAGTTTTATTTACTGTATATCAGTGAAAGGCGTTACTGGAGAAAGAGAAGAGCTTTCTTCTGATGGAATAAGATTTATAAAGGGAATTAGAGAGAAAAGTAATAAACCCTTAGTTTGGGGTTTTGGTTTAAGTAGAAGAGAACATATAAGAGCATTAAAGGGATTGGTAGATGGTGTAATAGTAGGGAGTGCTTTTGCAAAAAGAATATTAGAAGGAAAAGATTTTGAATCATATTTTCTTGATCTTTTTGAAGAAACTTTATGAGGGGTTTTTAAACGATGAGAAACTTTTTGTTTTTTACTGTATTCTTACTCTCAATTTTTTTATCACTCTCATGTGAGGAGGAAAAAATGAACAAGGAAATCCCAGCTTTAAAGGAAGTTTATAAAAATTATTTTCCTATTGGAGCTGCAGTAAATCCGACTACCATAAATACTCATAAAGCTCTTTTAGAAAAACACTTCAATAGTATTACACCTGAAAATCAAATGAAATGGGAGATTATTCATCCATCGCCTGATGTTTATAATTTCTCTGAAGCGGATAAAATTGTTGAATTTGCTCTTAAAAATAATATGAAAATTAGAGGACATACTCTTCTTTGGCATCAGCAAGTTCCTTCATGGGTATTTAGAGATGATAAGGGGAATCTTGTAAGTAAGGAGGTTCTTCTAAAGAGGCTTGAAGAACATATCAAGAGGGTAGTTGGATATTACAAAGGAAAAGTTTATGCCTGGGATGTGGTGAATGAAGCAATCTCTGACAATCCTTCTGAATTCTTAAGGGATGCTCCCTGGTATAAAATTGGTGGGGAAGAGATTATAGAAAAAGCCTTTATTTGGGCTCATGAGGCAGATCCTAATGCCTTATTATTTTATAATGATTACAATTTGGAAGAACCAAGAAAAAGAGACAAAGCTTATGAATTGGTAAAAAGACTTAAGGAAAAGAAAATACCTATTCATGGTGTTGGTATTCAAGGACATTGGACATTGAGCTGGCCTACTCCAAGTATGTTAGAGGAATCTATTAAAAAATTTCAATCCTTAGGAGTACAAGTTCAAATTACGGAGTTTGATATCTCCATATATTATGATAGAAACGAGAATGCTAATTTTACAGATCCTCCTTTAGATCGTATTGAAAGACAAGCAGAGATTTATAAAAAAGCCTTTGAAGTTTTAAGAAGATATAAAAATGTTATTACTGGAGTAACTTTCTGGGGGGTAGCTGATGATGCTACTTGGCTTGATTACTGGCCAGTTAGAGGGAGAAAAGATCATCCTTTACTTTTTGATGTGAAACATAGTCCTAAAAAAGCCTTTTGGGAAGTTATTAATTTATAGGAGGTTTTATAAAAATGAAAAATTTGATAATTTTTATTTTGATAATTTCCATTCTTTCTTCTTTTGTTTTAGCTCAGGAAAAACCCACATCATCACCTAAGATTGATGGAAAACTTTCTCCTAACGAATATCAGAATTATGCTAGTTTTTCTAATGGAGAGTTTAGAATATTCTGGAGCATAATAGAGGACGAAGTTTATATTTTGATGATAGGAAAGACAAAGGGATGGGTAGCCTTAGGAATTAATCCTACGGTGAAAGCAGGAAATGCGGACTATATAATTGGCTATGTAACAGATAAAGAAGTAAAGGTCCTAGATTATTTTGCTCCAGAAGCCCATGTGAGGCATACATTAGATACAAAACTTGAAGGGAAAAATGATATATTAGAGTTTGCAGGATCGGAAGATAAAGAATTTACGTATATAGAGTTAAAAAGAAAGCTTTCTACTAAGGACAAGTATGATAAAGATTTCCCAAAATCTGGAAAACTAAACATAGTTTGGGCATTAGGACCTAATGATGATCCTTCTTCAAAGCATATAAAAGCAGGTTATGGCGTTTTGAGTTACTAAAATTACTAAATAGTAAAGAGCCAATGGTATAGAAATTTTAATATTATACCATTGGCTCTCATTTAAATTAATTTAATTAGTTTAATAGTAATTCTTCTAATTTTTTCATGATATCCTTAATGGGTGGAGTTTCAAACCATTCTCTTTTTGTAAGTTCATTAGCATAGGCTTTGTAAATTAGAGAAATAAGGTTTGCAAGTTCTTTAGGAAGAGAGGGAGGAGCACTTACAAAATCTTTCCATTGAAATCTATCTTTCTTTTTTGCCTCTTCAACTTCTTTGTACCATGGAGTTTTTCTGTAATATATTCTTGCAATTTCTTTGCTTACGGGTAGTCCATTATATGTAAATCTACATTCATCTAAAGTTCCAACTGCATCTACTAACATGAAATTTCTCTCGAGATCAAAGGCAAATTCTACTTTTCCGTCTTCGTTCATGAGACCAATTCTTTCTCCCGCTTTTGTTATTTCGTTATCTATAAACAAAGTAAGATCAATTAATTTCTGGAATTCTTCCTCTTCAAACCCACTTATGTTTTTTGCTTCTTCGTAGGAAAGATATCTATCATTTACTTCAAGTTTTGTGGAGAAATCTACGATAGGTTTTTCAAGTTTTTCTCCTGGGGTAGGATCTTTCTTCAGTCCTAAATCTTCCAATTTTAAACTTCCTTCTTTTAATCTTCTAAAAACTGAAGAACCTTCAGGAAGGGAATTTCTATATATAACCTCTAAAGGAATGAGAAAATTTCCTTTTTCTAGTTTAAATATAGAATAATCGTAAATTTTATCTTTTAACTCAGGTTTCAGTACTCTTACCATCTTAAATTCCATAACATTTGAGGGTGACTTCAGTTCTGAAAGAGTCTTTATTCTATCATCTTCTATGAGTCCCAAGTAGTGGGTTTTTATTCCCTTTTCTTCTAATTTTTCAAAGAAATATGCGGTAGTAATACAGATTGCTTTTCCTTTCTCTTCAATATGATCTGGCATTTCTCCATAATCAAAAACAGAATATCTGTCTGAAAAAATAAATCTTCCCCTTCCTAGAGTTTTTTCTGTGGGATTTTCTAGAATTATAAGATCCTTTACACTACCCATCTTCTTACCTCCTCATCGTCTTTTTCTAGTTCTTCCTTCTTTTCTTTCTGATAAGCTTCTAGTCTTTCAGCAAGTTCTTTATATTTTAAAGCAAGAATTTTGCATGCAGAAAGACCCGCTTGTTCTGGTTCTAGTACTGTTAATGGTGCAACACCAGATGGCATTCTTAAAGTAGAGAATATGTCAACCCCTGAAAACTTTTCGCTATATGGAGGGCAGGCAATTACAGGTTTTGTAGTGTTTGCATCTACAAAACCACTTAAAGCATTGCTTCTTCCTGCTACAGTTATGAAAACCACATCTTCTTTTTCATATTCTTTTATTATTTCTAAAACCTTCAAAGGTACTTTATGGGCAGATGCTACTCTCATTACATATTCTACGCCCAGCTTTTTTAAGGTTTCTGCAATTTTTTTGGACCAGTCTAAATCTCCCTTAGATCCCATAATAATGACTACCTTCATTTTATTACCTCCATTTTTTTTATTTTTATATCCTAAGAGGAGCTGACTTGTCAAAGGATATATTGATTATTTTTTTCCCTTTCCCAATATTTATAGCATTTTTAATGCTTTTTATTATATAGTTTTTTGTCTTCAAAAAGGCACTGTAGTAATCATAACCCATGGCCAAGAAAGTAGCTAAAGCTGAAGAGAAAGTACAACCCGTTCCATGTACTTCTTTTTCGGTGTTTATTCTTTTACTGGATTTTATGTAAAAATTATTATCTTTGAAGAGAATATCAATAATCTTTTCTCCCTCCCAGTGCCCTCCCTTTATTACTACAGTTTTTGCTCCGAGTTCTCTTAAGATTTTGGCAGAGAGTTTTGCATCTTCTATATTTTTTATTTTAATTTTTGTGAGAATCTCTGCTTCGGGAATATTCGGAGTAATAATGTCACAAAGAGAAATTAGGTTTTTTAATTCTTCTAAGGCAGACTCCTCAAGGAGAGAAACTCCTGTTGTTGGTCTTATAATGGGATCAAGGACAATATTTTTAAGATTATATTTTTTAATTATGTTGCAAACAATACTGATAATGTTTTTTGAATATAGAACACCAATTTTTACCGCGTCTATCATACAGTCGGAAAGAATTATTTCAAGATTTTTTAGTATTATCTTCTCATCTATTTTAAATACTTCGTAGACCTTTTGGGTGTCTTGAATGGTTAAACAAGTAGGTATACATAATGCATATCCTCCAAGAGAATGTATGGTCTTCAGGTCAGAAAGTAAACCTGCTCCTCCTGAAGGATCATATCCTGCTATTACAAGAATCTTTTTTATATTATCTACTGTTTTTGATGGCACAAAGTTCACCACACATAGAGCAGGTATCTTCTAAATTTTCTCTATATTTCTTTGCCCTTTCAGGATCTATAGAATATTCAATTATTCTTTCCCAATCTAGGTCTCTTCTTGCTTTTGAGATTTCAAGATCTTTAATTAGTGCTCTTTTAAATCCTCTTACCAGATTAGCACTATGGGCAGCAATCTTAAAGGCAATAATACCCTCTTTTACATCTTCTAAGTCAGGAAGTCTCAAATGTTCTGCTGGAGTTACATAACAAAGAAAGTCTGCTCCGCTTAAAGCTGAAATTAAAGCTCCCATACTTCCTGAAATATGGTCGTAACCTGCAGCAATATCAGTAGTGAGAGGTCCGAGAACATACAGGGGAGCATCATTACATAACCTTTTAATAAACTTTACACTAGCTGTTATCTCATCTGCTCTCATATGTCCTGGCCCCTCAATAATTACTTGAACTCCAAAGTCTCTTGCTTTCTTTGCAAGTTTGCTTACAATTATAGTTTCTTCTATCTGTAAAGGATCAAAGGAATCAAAGATACAACCAGGTCTTAAAGCATCTCCTATACTAATCACAGCATCATATTTTTTTAATATTTTAAGTACCTCATCAAAATATTCATAATATGGATTTTCCTTGTTATTCTCTAACATCCATTTATAAATCATAGATCCACCACGGGATACAATATTTAAAATTCTTTGAGAAGTTTTTATCTTTTCTATTAACTCCATATTTAATCCTGCATGAATAGTAACAAAATCTACACCCATCTCTACATGCTCTTCTAATACTTCAAGAAAATCCTTTGATTTTGTTTTTGTAAAATCTTTTGCTCTTATGGCAAGATCATAAACAGGTACACTTCCTACTATAAAATTAAATTCTTTCAAAAGTTTCTCTTTAAAGGATTTAGCATATTTTCCGCAAGAAAGATCCATTACGGATTCTACACCATATTTTTCACAAAGTTCTGCTTTCTTGAGTTCTATATCAAATGAAGAATACTCAGCAGTCACACCTATATTCGCATTTATTTTAACAGTACAATCCTTTCCAATGGCAAAATATTTATTTCTTTTTCGATTTTTATTAGCGGGGATGACCGTCTTTCCCTCGGAGATATTAGAAATTAGTTTTTCTATCGATATTTCTTCATTTATTAGAGAAAGTTCCATTTCAAGGGTTGTAATTTTTTCCTTTGCTTTCTCAAGAATTGTTTTTTCCATGCTCATACTCCTCCAGAATTTTAAAAATTTTTTCTATCTTTTCTTTAATATTTTCCGATGATACAATCTCTCTTACCATAGCAATACATTTTCCAC
This sequence comes from Dictyoglomus sp., assembly GCA_025060475.1. Lineage (NCBI taxonomy): Bacteria > Pseudomonadati > Dictyoglomota > Dictyoglomia > Dictyoglomales > Dictyoglomaceae > Dictyoglomus > Dictyoglomus sp. The sequence goes on from JANXBZ010000002.1 coordinate 54,751, forward strand.
CATTTTTTAAAACCAAAGGAAGATTATGCTCATTTATTCCTCCTATGGCAACAATAGGAATATTTATATGGGAAGTCGCCCATTTTAAGATTTCAAGTCCTATGGGCGGATGAGGATTTTCCTTCGTATAGCTCTCAAATATGGGACCAAGTCCTATATAGTCTGCTCCTTCTTCATAAGCTTTTATAACCTGTTCTTTATTGTGAACAGTTATTCCGATTATATAATTTTCTCCAAGAAATTCTCTTGCAGAAGAAAGGGGATAATCATCTTGTCCTAAATGTACTCCGTCTCCCTCCACCATTTTACATAAATCTAAATGATCATTTATTATGAGAACAGCTTTATATTTAAGGGTAAGATCTCTTAAAGCAAGTGCTTCTTTATATTTTTCTCTTAAACTTTTCTTTTTTTCTCTGTACTGTATAATTTTTACTCCTGCATCAAGCATTATTTCTACTACTTCTATATTCTTTCTACCCAAGGAAAAGTTTTCCGCGGTAATACAATAAAGATTTGGTTTTTTAAAATAATATAATTTTTCATTTTTCATCAATAAGCACCATCCTTAAAAGTTCATCACATTGCATACTAGAAACTGCTATGACCTTTGGAGCTAAGGGGCGAAATCTTGTGTTATCACTAACAAAATCACCAATAACAGATAAATTTTTTAATCTTTTTATGATGATATTTTCAGAATCTCCATAACCACACACTCCTGACGCCATAACTATTTTTTTTCCTAAGGATAAGGCAGTTTCTAGAAGAAGAATTTTTACTTCTGCTTTATCTACTCCCTCAAAGATAATATCTCCTTGAGAAAGGATATTTCTTGCATTTTCTTCGTTTATTTTTAATTGATAGGTAATGATATTACAGTTTTTATTTATGAGTAAGATATTTTCTTTCAAAGCAAGAACCTTAGGCATTCCTATTTGATGAAAAAAATAAAACTGCCTATTTAAATTAGAAAGCTCTACTTTATCAAAATCTACTAAAATAAAATTGGAAAATCCCGTTCTTGCTAGTGTAATAGCAGCATTTGATCCCAGACCTCCGCATCCTACAATTACAACTTTTATGTTTTCTATCTTTCTTAGATCGTCCTCTGAAAAGTATTCTAGAAGCATACTATGAAAATCTGTCATGCAACTACCCCCTTAACCCAGTTGGTAAATTCAGGGCGATACCCTTTTCTTTTTATTACCTCAATTATCTCCTCTACACTTCTTTTATCCTCATTCTCAAATTGATTTCCTGAATAATACTCTTTAGAATAACCTCCTACGCAGGTTTTTGATCCTGCGGACATCTTTGTAATACCATAACCTATAAGAGCATCACGGAACTTAGAATTTTCACGCGTTGATAAAGGAATACCGACATTTTTTAAATAAATTCTGGCAGAAAAAATAAACCTCAACATCATTTTATCTGTAATTTTAAAGCTTTCCTTAAAATTCGTTCCTGCAGGGCGAAATCTTGGAAAGGATACATTTATCTCAGCGTTAGGAAACTTTTTCATAAGATATTCTGCATGAAGGATCATCTTAAAAACATCTTCTATGGGATCATTTAATCCTAAAAGGACTCCTAAGGTTACTTCCTTCACTCCTCCCTTTAATGCTCTCTCTTGAGTATATAAGCGATAATAATAATCTCTTTTAGGTCCATAAGGATGAAGTTTATCGTAAACCTCTTTATTATAAGTTTCCTGATATTGGGTTACCCCAGTAAGCCCATTTTGAGCTAATATTTTGTATTCTTCTTCCTTTAAAGAGTAAACTTCAACTGCTACTTCAGAAAACATATCTTTTGCTATTTTTACCCCAGAAAGAATATATTCAAAAGGAGTATTTATCATGTCACATCCAGTAAGAAGAAGAATGCTATCTATGCCAAAAGACTTAATGGTTTTAAGCTCTTTTAAAATTTCTTCTTCGTTAAGTTTTATTCTTTTCAGATTTCTGTTTTCCATGGAAAATCCACAATAAGAACATCCACAGGTACAGTAGTTAGAAAGATAAAGTGGAGTAAAAAGATTTATTACTTTTCCAAAATATCTTTCTGTTATTTTTTTAGATACTTCTGCCATGAGATAAAGATTTTCATCATTATCATCTAAAAGTAAAATTAAAAGCTCATAGGGAGAAAGTTTCTCTTTAAAAAGGAAATTCTCTATGCTAGTTTTCTGATTTCTCTCTTTTAAAATTTTGTCTGCTTCTTTTAAAACCTCTTCTATCACTTTGTTTCACCTCTTATAAGATCAGTTAAAGGTGAAGAAGGAGATGCATGTTCTTGTTCCTTTGGAAGTCCAATTTCATAGGCTAATCTTCCTGCAGAAACCGCCATACTAAAAGCCTTTGTCATGGAGAAAGGATCAGGAGATGTAGCAATGGCAGTATTTATAAGTACAGCGTCTGCTCCAAGTTCCATGGCTTTTGCTGCATGGGAGGGTCTTCCTATTCCTGCATCAATTATTACAGGAATGTTTATTTCATTTATAATAGCTTTAAGTAAGAGTTCACAATCGATTCCCTTATTGCTCCCAATAGGAGATCCAAGGGGCATTACAGCAGAGACACCTATGTCTTCTAGTTTCTTTGCAAGAACAAGATCGGGAAAGATATATGGAAAGACCTTAAATCCTTCTTTTACTAGAATTTCCGCTGCTTTCAAGGTTTCCTCATTGTCTGGAAGAAGATATTTCAGTTCTCCCGATATTTCGATTTTTATCCAATCTGAATTTGTAATTTCTCTTCCAATCATGGCAATTTTTACTGCTTCTTTATAATTTCGTGCTCCAGAAGTATTTATCATGATTACTGCTTCTTTAGGAAGAAAGTCAAGAACCGAATATCCTTTTCCTTTTTCCGGATTTATTCTTCTTACTGCTACTGCAAAGACTTCTATATTTAGCTCTTCGTATATTCTTTTTAAAATGCTATAATCTGGAAGTTTTCCTGTTCCCACAAAAAGTCTATTTTTAATTGATTTTCCACCTACTATAAAGCTCATACTTTACCCTCCACCTACTAATGTAACAATCTCGATATAGTCTTTTTCTTTTAGTTTATATGTTCCCCACTGATCTCTTTTTATAATTTCGCCATTAATAAGAATTGCTATTCTTTCTGAATTATAATTAAGATGCTCAAGAAGTTCCTTTATACTTCCCTCAAAGTTTATTTCCATATCATTTACGTAAATTTTCATCTTCTTGTCACTCCTTTTTTGATATAAAAAAAAGACCGCTGGGAATACCGAAGCGGTCTTTTAAAAATTTTCAATATTTTCATACTATTTCCCTCCGCCGGTATTACCCGGATCAGGTTCTAAGGGTCGAGGTCGGGATACTAGACCTCCTCTCAGCCGAGCTTATCCCCTCAGCTCCCCTAATATAATCTTAAATTTTCAATTTATTATAATGTCAAAGGAAAGAAAGTGCAAGGAAAATATTACCTAAGTTGCTTTTAATTTATTAACTATCGACTCTAATTCCTCTATTTTCTTTTCAAGATGTAAAATTCTTATGGTTAAATCCTCTATTATTTGAGAATAGGGGTCTGGTAAATTTCCATGAGCTAAAGCATCATTCTCAACCTTTTTTCCATTTTGAATTATTATTCTTCCAGGAACTCCAACTACAGTACAGTTAGGAGGAACAGATTTTAATACCACAGAACCTGCTCCAATTCTAACATTATCTCCAATAGTTATGGGACCTAAGATTTTTGCTCCTGCTCCAATGACTACATTATTTCCAATAGTGGGATGCCTTTTTCCTTTTTCTCTTCCTGTTCCTCCAAGGGTTACTCCTTGATATAGAAGAACATTATCTCCAATTTCTGTGGTTTCTCCAATTACTACTCCCATTCCATGATCTATAAAGAATCCCTTCCCAATTTTTGCACCTGGATGTATTTCTATTCCCGTTAGAAACCTTGAAATATGGGAAATTAATCTTGGAATTACTGGAATTTTCATTTTCCAGAGAAAATGGGCAAATCTGTGAATAAGTATTGCATGAAAACCTGGATAACAGAGGATTACTTCGAGAAAATTTTTTGCTGCAGGATCTTTTTCAAATATAGCTTTATAATCCGCTTTTATGGTTTCCCATATTTTTCTCATTTATTCACCTCAATTAATACTTTTTTAGTGTAAATTATTTTAACATAAATTTTTATTTTGTAAAGTTTTGATTATAATTAAGAATATATTTCAAAATTCAAGGAGGGAGAAAGATGCCAAATTTAAAAGGGAGAGATTTACTCTCTATATCTGATCTTAATAGAGAAGAAATAGAAGAGATATATTTTTTGGCAAAAAATTTTAAAATTGATTTCTATGCAGGCAAAAAACAAACTGATTATCTAAGGGGGAAAACGGTAGCACTCTTTTTTGAGAAACCTTCTACGAGAACAAGAATCTCCTTTGAGGTCGGGGTCTATCAATTGGGAGGCTACCCATTATATTTAAATGCTCAAGATTTACAGCTAAAGAGAGGAGAAACTCTTTCCGATACTGCAAGGGTATTAGAAAGATATGTGGATGGAATAATGGCAAGGGTATTCTCTCATACCACTCTAGAAGAATTAGCAAGATATTCTAAGATACCTGTTATTAATGGACTTTCCGATTTGGAACATCCTTGCCAGATTCTTTCAGATTATTTTACTATTCGAGAAAAAAAGGGCGAGGGGAGATTAAAAATTGTTTATCTTGGAGATGGAAATAATGTAGCTAATTCTCTTATACTTTGTGGGAGTATATTGGGAATGGATGTAATTTGTTCTTCACCTAAAGATTTTTATCCTAATTTAGAGATTTTAAAAAGAGCAAAAGAAATTTCAAAAAAAACTGGAGCCAGAATTGAAATTATAGAAGATCCTAAAGAAGCAGTTAAAGATGCAGATGTTCTTTATACTGATGTATGGATAAGTATGGGACAAGAAGAAGAAAGAGAAAAAAGACTCAAAACCTTTCCTCCTTATCAGTTAAATAGTAAACTTCTTTCTTTAGCAAAAGAGGATGTAATAGTTATGCATTGTCTTCCTGCTCATAGAGGAGAAGAAATTACTAATGATGTAATGGATGGTCCAAATTCTATTGTTTTTGATCAGGCGGAGAATAGGCTTCATGTTCAAAAGGCAATATTAGCTCTTTTAATATAAAATAAAAATACAAGAACAATATTTTTAAAGGAGGCTAAGTATGGCTAATATTAAGATTGCTTTTATTGGGGCTGGAAGTGTAAGATATACCTTAACTCTTATTTCTGATCTTTGTAAAATAAAAGAATTACAAGACTCTTTTGTTTCTTTGATGGATATTGACGAAGAAAGATTAGATGCAGTCTTTAGACTTTCTAAGAGGTTAAATGATGAGTTTTCTTCCTCTTTAAAGATTGAAAAAACAAATAAACTTCAAGAAGCTTTAGAGGGAGCGAATTACGTTATAAATACTGCTTTGGCTCGTGCAGAAGGGCATGAGGATGGATATGTTCAATATGAAATTATGAGAGACGTGGGAGAGAAATATGGATATTATAGGGGAATAGATAGTCAGGAATTTAATATGGTTTCAGATTATTATACTATTGGGGGATTTAATCAATTAAAAATGTCCCTTGAAATAGCAAGGGCTGTAGAGAAATATTCTCCCAAGGCGTTTATTTTACAAACTGCAAATCCTGTTTTTGAGATTACTCAACTGGTTTTAAGACAAACCAATGCGAAAATTATAGGTTTTTGTCATGGATATGGAGGAGTATTTGATGTGATTCATGCCTTAGGCTTAGATCCTAATAAAGTTGATTGGCAAGTAGCAGGAGTAAATCATGGAATATGGCTTAATAGATTTTTATATGAGGGTAAAAATGCTTATCCTCTTCTTGATAAATGGATAGAAGAAAAATCTTTAGAATGGGAACCGAGGAACCCTTGGGATGTTCAGCTTAGTCCCGCGAGTATAGACATGTATAAATTTTACGGGATGCTTCCTATTGGTGATACTCCTAGAAATGGTTCTTGGAAATATCATTATAATCTTGAGACAAAAAGAAAATGGTATGGAAAATTTGGAGGAATAGATAATGAAGTGGAAAGACCTAAATTTTATGAAACTTTAAGAGCTTTAAAGAGAAGTTTAATAGAATTATCAAAAAATGATGAAATAAAACTTTCTCAAATCTTTCCAGAAATTGGAAAGAAAGAATTAAGTGGAGAGCAACAAATCCCCTTTATAAATGCAATAGAAAATAATAAAAGAACAAGGTTAATATTAAATATTCCTAATAATGGAATTATTTCCGAAATTCCTAGGGATATTGTAGTTGAAGTTCCTGTATGGGTTGATAAAGAGGGAATTCATCCTGAAAATATTTCTCCTGATTTAACCTCACGAATCAAAAAATTCTTTCTTATCCCGAGAATTATGAGAATGGAATTTGCTTTAGAAGCATTTATAACTGGGGATAGAAAAGTTCTTGAAGAGATTTTAATAAGAGATCCAAGAACAAAATCCTATGAACAGGTAAAGGGAGTTATTGAAGAAATTTTAAATTTACCCTTTAATAAGGAGATGAAAGAGCATTATAAATAAATTCTTTACTATAATTTAGGTCTTCCAAAGGATTCTTAAAAGAGGTCTCTATGGTAAGAGGTCCATTATAATCTATTTCTTTTAATCTATTAAATATTTTAGAAAATTCTATATTTCCTTCTCCCAATCTTAAATATTTTCTTTTTCCTTCATCATCAAAACTTTGTCCATCGTAGTCTCTTACATGAATATTTTTTAAAAACTTTAAAATACTCACAGGATATTTATCAAGAGAAAATTCTGTAGAGAAAAGATATTCGGTATCTATAGTTATTCCCACATTTTTGGAATATCTATTGATGAGATTTTCAAAAAATAGAGGGGGATTAGGAAGATAAGGTACATTCTCAATTGTTAATGTTACGTTATATTTCATAGAATACTCTACCATTTTATCAAATATGGGAAAAATTGTTTTTAAGAGGGAGTTTACATCAGATCTAAAAGGAGGATGGAGTACAATTACTGGAATATTATGTTCACCTGCTTTTTTTATCAACCTACTTAAAGATGGAAATATATCCTTAAAGGATTTATGGAGAATATTTTTAGGAGAATGGAGAGTAACTATCTTTCCTTGGTATTTTAGAGACTCATACAATATCAAGTTAATCATCTCTTCGTCAAAAACTTTTGCTATGAATAATTCAACCCCCATGTATCCTGAAGAGATAATCTTTTCCATTGCAAATATAGTTGCTTTTACTTTCTCTTCAGGACTACTTTCTGGATCCAAAAAACTTGCAGTGGAACATGAGATAAACATTATTTTTTTCTCTCAAAAAACTTTTTTCTAATTATATACTATGATATAATGAAAACACAAAGGGGAGGTGTCCGAATTGGCAAGGGGCCGGTCTTGAAAACCGGTAAGGCCCTCGTGGCCATGTGGGTTCGAGTCCCACCCTCCCCGCCAACTTTTTAATTTTTAATAATTCTTTTATTTATTTTTTTCATGGAGGTAATTTATATGGTTAAAATCGGTGTAATATCTGACACGCATCTTCCTTCTCGTTCTCCTTTTTTACCTCCTATTATTTTGGAAAAATTACACGGAGTTGAAATGATCCTTCATGCAGGAGACTGGGAGGAGTTATTCTTTTTAAAAGAATTGGAAAAAATAGCCCCTGTATATGGAGTGCAAGGAAATATGGATTCCTTAGAAGTTAAGAAAAAATTTCCAGTAAAAAGAATTATAGAAGTAGAGAATATAAAAATTGGATTAATTCACGGCGGAGGAAGTCCTTTTGGAATAAAGGAAAGAATAAAAAAAGAGTTTTTAGGAGAGGAAGTTAAGGCTATAGTTTTTGGCCATACTCATCATGCCTTAATGGAATGGGATGAGGATATATTTTTCTTTAACCCTGGCTCTCCTACTGATAAAATTTTTACCACGAAAAATTCTATTGGGTTTCTCTATGTGGATAAAGATAAGGTTTGGGGAGAAATTGTAGAATTATGAAGAAGATTAGTGAAATTGCCGAGTATTTGAATATAGGTGAGGAGAATTATCAACCTTATGGATGGTATATTGCAAAGGTTAATTGGAGTCTTTTAAAGTTTTTACAGGATAAACCTGATGGTAAATTAATTTTAATTACCTCTATAAATCCTACGCCTGCAGGAGAGGGAAAAACCACAACAACGATAGGTTTAGGAGATGCCTTATCCTTATTAGGGAAAAAAACAATGATTTGCTTAAGAGAACCTTCTTTAGGTCCATTTTTTGGGGTTAAAGGAGGAGCTGTTGGAGGCGGAAAGGCAAAGGTTGTTCCCGATTTAGAGATCAATTTGCATTTTACAGGAGATATTCATGCAGTATCTTCTGCTCATAATCTTTTATCAGCTTTGATTGATAATCATGTTTATCATGGAAATGAATTGAGAATAGATACAAGACAAATTCTGTGGAAAAGATGTATAGATATGAATGATAGACAATTAAGATTTATAATAAGTGGACTTGGGGGAAAGAAAAATGGTTTTCCTCGAGAGGATGGTTTTGAAATAACTGCAGCTTCGGAGATCATGGCCATATTATCTTTAGCAAAAAACTTAAAGGATTTAAAAGAAAGGTTAGAAAATATTATTATTGGGATTAATAGTGAGGGAAATCCTGTTTTTTGTAAGGATCTAAAGGCAGAAGATGCCATGTGTATTCTTTTAAAGGATGCTTTATCTCCCAATTTAGTTCAATCTCAAGAGGGCACTCCTGCTTTTATTCATGGTGGTCCTTTTGCGAATATTGCTCATGGTTGTAATTCTCTTATAGCTACAAAATTAGCTTTAAAGCTTTCTGATTATGTAGTTACAGAAGCAGGATTCGGTTCAGACTTAGGAGGAGAAAAATTTCTAAATATTAAATGCAGGATTGGAGAGATAAATCCATCTTGTGTGGTATTAGTGGTCTCTATTAGAGCTTTAAAGTTTCATGGTGGAGCTAAAAAAAGAGATTTAGATAAGGAAAATATTGATGCATTAAAAAAAGGTATTCCTAATCTACTTCATCATGTTTATATAATTAAAGAAATTTTTCATTTACCTTTAGTTATTGCAGTAAATAAATTTCCCTTTGATTCCCAGAGGGAAATCGAAATTCTCGAAGAAATACTTAAAGAAAGAAATTTAAGATATGCAATCTCTGAAGTCTTCAATAAAGGAGGAGAGGGAGGAATTAATTTGGCTATAGAGGTTTTAAATGCTATAAAGGAAGATCCTAATGGCTTTAATAATCTGTACGCCTTAGAAGAATCTTATGAATCTAAAATTGAAAAAGTTGCAACAAAAGTGTATTCTGCAGAAAAAGTAATATTTAGTGATTCCGCAAAAGAGGATTTAGAAAGAATATATAAATGGGGATTCAATAATTTACCCATATGTATAGCAAAAACTCAATTTTCTCTTTCTGATAATCCTAAGCTTTTGGGAAAGCCAGAGAATTTTATCATTAATGTGAACAGATTAGAAGTCTGGGGTGGAGCAGGCTTTGTAGTAGTATATACAGGTGATATTTTGACTATGCCAGGGTTTCCTAAGATTCCATCTGCTTTAAAGATGAATATAGATGAATTTGGAAATATAAAGGTAGGAGATTAAAATGGTAGAGATATTATGGGGAAAACCTTGTGCAGATGCATTAGAGAAGAGAATTAAGGAAGAAGTTATAGAGTTAAAAGAGAAAAAAATTTTTCCTACCCTTACAGTTTTAAAGATTGGAGAAGATAAAGAAGCAGAAGCTTATTTAAAAAGTATTAAAAAGGTATTTGAGAAATTAGAAATTAAAGTAGATGAAAGAAATTATAATGAAAAGATTTCTTTCCAAGAATTAATGGATATTTATAGAGAACTTAGAGAAAATAGAAATATTCATGGAATTTTGCTGTTAAGACCTCTTCCTGCTCATCTTGAAAGTTCCAGGGCTTATGCTTTTTTACCTGAGGAGAAAGATATTGAAGGTTTAAGTTATATAAACTTGGGAAAATTGTTTGCAGGAGAAGAATGCTTTATTCCATGTACACCATTGGCAGTTATGGAGCTTTTAGATTACTATAATATTTCCTTAGAAGGAAAAGATACAGTAATAATAGGAAGAAGTATCTCTGTAGGAAGACCTTTGTCATTGCTTTTTTTAAAAAGAAATGCCACAGTAACTCTATGTCATTCAAAGACAAAGGATCTCTCTCTTTATACAAAAAGAGCAGAGATTGTTGTCTCAGCAGTGGGAAAGGCTGGTATAATTAACGAGGAAATGATAAGGGAAGAAAGTATTTTGATAGATATTGGGACCAATATAGTAGATGGAAAATTAGTGGGGGATGTAGATTTTGAGAGGGTTAAAGAAAAGGTAAAAGCAATAACTCCTGTTCCTGGAGGAGTAGGGGTTATTACTGTTAGAGTTTTAGCTAAAAATTTACTGGAGGCTGTAAGAAAAAATGAAACTGGAAATTAAAGAATGGGAGGAAATAGAAAGTTTTATAGGAAAAGAGGTCTTTGTATTTAGTTGTAATAGTTGTGGAGGAGAAGAGATTGATAGGAAAAATATAAAAATAAAAGAGTTCTTGGAAGGGCATGGGATTAAAATATTAGGTATTATTAATTTAGAACCTAAGTACTGTAACATTAATTCTTTAAGAAAAATTTTAGAAGAAAACTTTATTTCTTCAAATTTTGTTCTTACCTTTACTTGTGGGGGATTGCCTCAAGTTTTGTCATCGCTTATAAATTCAAAGGTTATTCCTGCTGTAAATACCTTAAAGATAGAATTGGAGAGAAAATTGGGAAGTTTTGCAAGGTTATGTTCTGCTTGTGGAGAATGTTGGATTCATTATGTAGGTAATTTATGCATAGAAAGACTTTGTCCTAAAAAAATGAGAAATGGTCCCTGTGGAGGAGCAAGAGATGGTTATTGTGAGGTATTTAGAGAAAGAATATGTCCTTTTATAATTCTTTTTAAAAATAAAGGAGAGATAAAGGATATAATTCCACCCAAAAAATTTAGTAAAATCTTATTGCAAGAATGACCTTTAAAGATAAGTTATTGTCTGGAAATTTTGTAATAACAGCAGAAGTTACTCCTCCAAGAGGTACAAATCTAGAATCCTTTATTAAGGGAAGTTTATTACTAAAAGATAGTTTAGATGCCTTAAACGTGACAGATTTTCAAAATGTAGGAGTAAGAATAACATCATTAGTAGGAAGTTATCTTCTTCTCAAGGAAGGTATTGAACCTATTTTTCAAATAACTTCACGGGATAGAAATAGAGTTGCTATTCAAGGAGAGGTTTTAAGTGCGTATGTATTAGGAATTAGAAATGTATTAGTATTAACAGGAGATTACACTACAACAGGAATAATGAAAGATGCAAAACCTGTTTTTGATATTGATGCAATAAATATTCTTCAGTTTATAAAAAATTTATGTGAAGGAAGGGATTCTGCTGGGAAAAAATTGAGTGGAGCTCCTGAGTTTTTCTTGGGTGCAGTCTTTAATCCTAACTTAGAGCCCTTAGATTTGGAGATATCTAAATTGGAAAGAAAGCATAGAGCAGGAGCAGAATTTTTCCAATCCCAATTATTTTATGATCTTTCATTGATTGAGAGGACGAGAGAAAAAATAAAAGACTGGGAGCCTAGAATTTTAGCAGGAGTTACTATTTTTAAATCTAAAGAGATGTTTGAGTATATGATAAATAAAGTTCCTGGAATAAAGATTCCAAAAGAGATAATTGAAATCTTAGAAAAGAGTAAAGATATAAGAGAAAAAAGTATAGAGATTTGTGCAGAATTTTGTATGAAAATAAAAGAAAGTAAACTTCTAAATGGAATTCATTTTTTAGCTAGCAGACCAGTGGATATTTTAGAGGTATTGAGATTGCTTAAATGGAAGAAGGAGGAGAGCTCAAATGTTGAAGCCATCTGATTTCTTTGAATTAGAGGATTTTGAAGGAGAAATTTTTGAAGGAGTTGAGTTTGTATGGGAAGCTCTTTTGAAACTATCTGCTTTTCTATCGAAATATGTAAAGCCAGAGATACATGGAAAAGTTTTAGGGGGGGTTTTTATAGAGGGACCTGTTTACGTGGGCAAAGGAACAGTAATAGAACCAGGAGTATATATAAAGGGTCCCACCTATATTGGGAAAGATTGTGAAATAAGACAAGGTGCTTATTTGAGAGGTAATATTTTTATCGGAAATAATTGTGTGGTTGGTCATGCTACTGAAGTAAAGAATAGTATATTACTAAATAATTCTAGTGCACCTCATTTTAATTATGTGGGAGATAGCATTTTGGGACATAATACAAATCTCGGAGCAGGTACCAAGATTTCTAATCTAAAAATTGGTCCAGAATCTACAGTTAAAGTAAAAATTAATGATCAAATTATAGATACAAAATTACGAAAATTTGGCGCAGTAATAGGAGATTATAGTGAAACAGGATGTAATTCTGTATTAAATCCAGGAACAATTTTGGGAAAACATGTCTTAATTTATCCTAATGCAACAGTGAGAGGATATATACCTAACAATTCCATAGTAAAATTTAAGCCTGAATTGGAGATAATTGAGATAAAACCTTACCAAGCTTTTTGAAGTAAATTTAGTAATATTTCTTCTCTTATTTCTCGGGGATTAGTTTTAATAGATCTTGATTTTAACCCCTCTTTTGCAAGAAGAGGAAGATCCTCATATTTTATATTATAATTTCTAAGTCCTAGTCTTATATTTAAAGAATCAAAAAGATCTTTGACTTTTTTCAAGATTCTTTCCTTTGCAGATCTAATAGAAAAGATTCCAAGAGTTCTTCCCAAAAGCATAAGCTTTTCTCGAGAGAGAATCTCTAAATTGTATTCTAAGACGGGCAAAGTAACAAGAGCAGTGGAAAGACCATGGGGAAGATTTCCAAATACACCAACGGGATGAGCTAAGGCATGAATGGCTCCTAGTCCTGTTAGGGTCAATGCTATTCCACTAAAAGTGCTTGCATAAAGAACTTTTTCTCTTAAATCTATTCTTTCTCCGTTTTTATATACGCGGGGTAAGTAACTATAGATTAATTTAATAGCTTTTAAAGATATAGATTCAGTAAGAAGATTATTGTTCAAAGATAAAAAAGATTCCAATGCATGAATAAAGGCATCTATTCCTGAATAAGCAGTATAATCAGGAGGTAAAGTAAGGGTAAGATAGGGATCTACAATTGCCACATCAGGATATAGATAGTCACTAGCTATACTTAATTTTTCTTTTGTTTCAGGATTGATCAAGACGGATACCCTTGTGACTTCGCTCCCTGTACCTGCTGTGGTGGGAATAAGAATACATGGTAAACCTTTTTTTGGAATCTTGTCCGCTCCTATATAATTCCAAATAGAATCAGGAAGTTTGCATTTTACAGCAATAGCCTTTGCAATATCTAAAGCACTACCTCCACCGATTCCAATAACTGCATCAATATTGTTATTTTCAATTATTTCTGCACCTTCATCAACAAAGTAATAGGGTGGCTCTGGAGGTATTTTATCATATATAAATAATTCACATTGATAATTGTTAAAGCTCTTTTCGATTTTTTCTAAAATTCCTGTCTCCTTTAGATGTCTCTTTCCTGTTACTAATAAAAATCTTCTTCCAAATTTTAAAGCTTCTTCTGCTAAATTTTCCCAAATTCCTATTCCAAATTTAATTCTTACAGGAAAGTAAAAAGAAAAATGATTCATTTATAATTTAAAATCTCCTTCCTTTTTTAAGTATTCTACTAATCCTCCCTCTTTTAATATCTTTACCATAATTTCTGGAAGAGGAGAAAATATTTCTACTTTTATATTTTTACTCTTATTGTAAATTTCACCTTTAATCAAGTCTAAATATATTAAATCTCCATCCTCGATTAAATCTGTATTACACTCAAGTACAGGAAGTCCCACATTTATAGAATTTCTAAAAAATATTCTTGCAAAGCTTTTTGCGAGGACTGCGCTTATTCCTGCATGCTTAATTACCAAAGGTGCCTGTTCTCGAGAGGATCCACATCCAAAATTCTTCCCTGCTACTAAGATATCTCCTTTTGTTATCTTTTCATAAAAATTAGGATAAATATCCTCTAGTAGATGTTTTGCCATTTCATTAAAATCTAAGGACTTAAATTTATATTTTCCAGATATAATATAATCTGTATTTATATCATCTCCAAATTTATGAGCCTTTCCCTCGAATATCATTTTTTCTCCTCCTAATCCATAACTTCTAAAGGATTTGTAATTTCTCCTCTTATTGCAGATGCAGTAACTGTTAAAGGAGATGCTAAGTATATAAAAGCTTTATTATTTCCCATTCTTCCTTTAAAATTTCTATTTGCTGTGGAGATAACATTTTCTCCATCCGCTGGAACTCCTTGATGAGTTCCAACACAGGGACCACAGCCAGGATTTACAACGATTGCTCCTGCGGAAAGAAAAATTTCAATTAATCCTTCCTTTAATGCTTGTAGATATATTTTTTTGGATGCAGGAGCTACAATCATTCTTACTCCTTTTGCTACTTTTTTTCCTTTTAATAATTCTGCTGAAACCCTTAAATCTTCAAGTCTTCCATTGGTACATGTCCCTAAAAAGGCTTCCTGAATCTTAATTCTGTCTACGGAAGATATAGGAAATACATTGTCTACTTGATGAGGAAGAGCAACCTGAGGCTCCAAATTGCTAAGATCAAAATCATATACTTCGGAAAAATTAGCATCTTTATCTGAAGAGATTCCTTCTTCTATATCAATTCCAATTTCTCTAAAAAATCCCTTTGTTTTTTCATCAAAGGGCATAATTCCAGCCTTTGCTCCCATTTCTACTACCATGTTTGTTATGGTTGCTCTCCCATCGATGGATAATTCTCTAATTAATTCTCCATCAAATTCTATGGCTTTATAGGTAAGCCCATCCGCCTTAAAAAATCCCACAAGGTAAAGGATAACATCTTTAGCAGTGATTCCTTTTCTTAATTTTCCTCTTAAGATTATCTTTACTGTCTCGGGAACTTTAAACCAAAGTTTTCCAGTATACATAGCAGAAGCAAGTTCACTGGAGCCAACTCCTGTAGCAAAGCAATTTAAAACTCCATAGGTACAGGTATGGGAATCCGCTCCTATGATTAAACTTCCTGGTAATGCTAGACCTCTTTCCATAAACACTTGGTGACAAACTCCTTCTCCAATCTCTGAAAGCTGAGTTCTATATTTTTCTGCAAAATCCCTCATCAGTTTATGAAGATTAGCAACTCCTTCATTGGGAGGAGGAGCGGAATGATCTAAAACTAATAAAACCTTATTATTATCAATAGTCATCTTTCCTCCCAATTCTTCAAATACTTTTATAGCAAGGGGAGCTGTTCCATCCTGCCCCATTAACGCATCAACCTTTGCTACAACAATGTCTCCTGCTTTTACAGAATTTCCTGAATGATTTGAAAAGATTTTCTCACTTATAGTTTTTCCCATTTTTACACCCCTTTGGTCTCTGCTTTCTTATTTAAGTAATCCTGATATAGATACATTAATTCTTTATCAAAAAGAGGTCTCTTTAACTCTACAGCTAAAGCTCTAACAGATTTAAGTAGTTCTGTTGCTTCTTCCTCACTTAGTTGAATTCCATATTCGGAAAATTTTCTAATTAAAGCATGGGTTCCTGAATGTTTACCTATTACTATCTGTCTTTCTCCTCCTACCTCTTCGGGAGAAAAGACCTCATAAGTTTTTGGATATTTTAAAACTCCATCTGCATGGATTCCAGATTCATGAGCAAAAATGTTCTTTCCTACAATTGTTTTATTTAGTGGAAGCTCTCTTGCAGATGCTTTTGCAACATATTCACAAATTTCTTTAAGTTTAAAGGTTTTTATATCTAAATCTACATTATAGATATATTTTAAAGCCATAACTACTTCTTCTAAAGCAGCATTTCCAGCTCTTTCTCCTAATCCGTTTACTGTTACTCCTACATAAGTTGCTCCTGCCTTAACTCCTGCTAAGGCATTAGCTGTAGCCATACCAAAATCATTATGAGTGTGCATTTCTACAGGAATTCCAACTTCATCTATTATTTTTTTCACAATCTCGTAAGTGGTAAAGGGTTCTAAAATACCTACAGTATCACAAAATCTTAGTCTATCCGCCCCTGCTTGTTTTGCCAGTCTTGCAAATTCTAATAGAAAGTCTAGATCAGTTCTTGATGCATCTTCTGCATTTACAGAGACATATACTCCATGTTTTTTAGCAAATTCACAAGCCTTTACCATGTTTTCTAATACCCATTCTCTTGTTTTTCTTAATTTATACTTTATGTGAATATCAGAAGTAGAAATGGAGATTGCTACTGCATCAACCCCACATCTTAAAGAAGCTTCAATATCGCTAATAACAGCCCTATTCCATCCCATAATACTTGCTTTAAGTCCAGATTTTACAATTGCCTTTATTGCTTCTTCTTCATCACCACCCATGACTGGAATTCCAGCCTCAATTTGATGTACTCCTAATTCATCTAACATTTTAGCGATCTGTACCTTTTCAGTTTTAGAGAATACTACACCTGCTGTTTGTTCTCCATCTCTTAATGTAGTATCTACTATTTTTATATCTTCTTTTTTCATATTCTTACCTCCCTAAGGTTTTTAAAAAAGAAAGAGGTGCTTTGGAAATACTCCAAAGCACCTTCGCTTTTTCTCCATAAAATTTTATTTTTATGGAATTATTATATCACATTTTTACCATTTCCAAACCAAATTTCCATTAATATCCTTCATTTTTCCCATAATAATAGTTATAAGATCAATTAATACCCATATTATTAAGGGAATAAAAAGATACCAATAAAACATCTTTAGAGTTATAGATAATACTATCCACATGAATCCAATAAATAGCATAAGAAGTCCTGTTCCAATCTTTCCTATATAGAATCTATGGGCTCCAAATATTCCAAGAAAAATACAAAGAAGAAGGGCAATTTTTCTTGATTTATCAGAGAATCCCCTTGCCATAGGACTCCTCCTTAATTTTAAATTTTTTGTGAGTATAACATATTTCTCCTTTGACAAAAAGAGGTTAAATATATTATGATTATTCTAATACTTATGTTTGAAGAAAAAGATAAAGAAATAACTGTGTCTTTGTTTGATATAATATTTTCTTTATCAAGTACCATGGATCTAGTAAGTCCTGAGATTGTGACCCATTCTCAGAGAGTAGCTTATATCTCTTATAGTATAGCAAAAGAACTAGGATATTCTTGGGATAAAATATACGACCTTATATTGGCAGGAATGCTTCATGATTTTGGACTTTTATCTTATAAAGATATATTATCCGAAAGAGAGTTTGAATTTGACTTTATAAGCAAAACTCCACATTCCCATTCTTTTCTTACCTACTATTTGTTAAAAGATTTTTCATATTTTGAGAGAATTGCTGAATATATAAAATATCACCATTTACTATGGGATAATGGAAAAGGAGAGGAATTTAATGGAGAGAAGGTTCCCATAGAAAGTCATATTCTTCATCTTGCAGATAGAATTGAAGTCCTTATTCGTAAAGGAGAGCATATATTAAATCAAACGGAAAGAATAGTAAAAACTATAAGAGAAAACTCTGGAAGAATATTTGTGCCTTATCTAGTTGAAGCCTTCTATAACTTAATTGATAAAGAATATTTTTGGTTAGATCTTACTTCAAACTATATTCCCAATATAATAGTTAAGAAAGTACAAAAGGAAGATAAAAACTTGAGTTTTGACGATTTTGAGAGGTTATCAGAGATATTAGCAAAAACCATTGATTTTAAAAGTCAATTTACTTCAATTCACTCAAGAACAGTATCTATAATTTCCGAGAGTTTAGGAAAATACTTAGGTTTTTCCAAAGAAAAAATAAGATTATTAAAAATTTCAGGTTTACTTCATGATCTTGGCAAATTAGCTATCCCATTGGAGATTTTAGAAAAGGAAGGATCATTAAGTAGGAATGAATGGATAATATTAAGGAGTCATCCCTACAATACCCATAGAATACTAGATAATTTAAGGGGAATGGAAGCTGTTAGAGATTGGGCATCTTATCATCATGAAAGACTTGATGGTAATGGATATCCTTTTCATATTACAAAAGATGAAATTCCTATTGAGGCTCAAATTGTTGCAATAGCAGATGTCTTTACTGCTCTTTCTGAAGATAGACCCTATAGAAAAGCTCTTGGTATGGAAGATGTAATGAGGGAAATGGAAAATGAAGTAAATAATGGAGGAGTATGTAGAAATTTATATAATCAGTTAAAAGCTATTAGCAAAGATTTAAGAGATATAATAGTAAAAGCCTCTTCTTACTCAAAAGAGGAATACGAAAAATTCAGAGAATTTGTAGAAAGAACTTATAATCTAAATTAATTATTTAATTCTTCCTCTCCATTTTAAATTTTTCATTCCATTTAAAAATTCAGGTATTTTCTCTTTTGGAAATCTAGGCCACGTTATAACAATTAGAAAAATAAGATAAGTAACAATAAGGATTCCATAATTAAAGAGATTTCTAAACGCTATATAAATCATCATCCCATAAGGAACTGCTTCAAGTCCTTGAGCTAGTTGTTCCGAGGGAAAGGCCCAAAGTCCTAAAAAGGTTATTATCAAAAAAAGAATTGAGATAAAAACAGATATAAATCTACTGAAGGTAAGATAAAGAAGAACTCCAAAAGATACCATCATATCTGCGTATAAATCATGGGCTCCTATCCATGTTTGATAATTTACCTTAGATTTTCTTGCGAAAAATCCATCTAATATGTCAGTAAACCATGCAAAAATAAGCCAAAGTATTGCAGAGGGAAGACCATTTTTCCCGTGAGATAAACCTATAAAAGCTATCCAAAAACCTATAAGAAATCTTGATAAAGTAAGTGAATCTGCTAAGAGTTTTATATAAGTCATTTTTATTTCCCTCCCTTTTTATTTATTAAATAGATTTTATCATATTTTGTGATATATATCACTTCTTATAAGAGAGAAATTTTGTATAATAAATAACTAACTATAGAAAAGGGAGGTTATTTAAATGAAGAGATTAATATTTACATTGATAATTCTTACTTTTTTAACATCTTTCTCTTTTTCTCAACAAATATCAATTCAGGAAAGACCAGCTTCTCCCTCTTGGGAAAAGATAATTATAGTCCCCAATCCAGAAACAAAATTACAATTGGATTTATGGCTGAATAAGCCAGAAGGAAGTGTATATAGAATAGGGGAAGAGTTGAAAATATTTGTAAGAGCAAATGATGATGTATATCTATACATATTTGATTTAACTCCTGATGGAGATTTTAAACTGATTTTCCCAAATATGTATTCTGGAAATAATTTTATAAGAAAAGATCAAACTTATACCTTTCCTGATAAACCTGTGTATAGCTTTAAAGTGAGTCCCCCAGTAGGTAAGGAGTTTATCATAGGAATAATTTCTAAAAAACCATTAAATTTATTCCCTGGAAGAAAATTAGAGTCTTTAAAGCCTTTTGAATCCTTGGAGAAAAATATTGAAAAGGCTCTTAAGAATATAGAGAAGGTATTGATTGAAGAAAAAAAGGAAACTTGGGCTCAAAAGGTAACATATTTTTATGTACAAGAAGTAATAACTCAGGGAAGGGTAAAGATAAATTCAAATCCCTCAAGGGCACAAGTATATATTAACAATGACTATAAAGGAAATACACCTTTAACTTTAACTCTTTCCGAAGGAAGTTATAGGGTTCTTGTTAGATTAGAGGGATATAGAGATTATGAAACTAATATTATTGTAGAGGGAAATAGAGAAAAAGAATATACTTTTAATCTTTCTCCAAGATATGGAGATTTAACTATATTATCTACTCCTTCAGGAGCCTCCATTTATCTCGATGGAGTATATAGGGGAAGAACTCCTTTAACTCTTAAAAATCTTCTGGTAAAAACCTATGAATTGAAACTTACTTATCCAGGATATCAGGATAAAATAGAAAGGGTTGAGGTTAAAGAAGGAACTGAAATAAGAATAAATTTATCTTTACTTCCTACCTTTGGAAGTCTAAGCATATATTCTAATCCTTCAGGAGCAGAGGTATACCTTAACGGTGTTCATAGAGGAATTACTCCTTTAACTATTTCTAATCTTTCTCCGGGCACATATCAAATTCAATTGAGAAAAAGTGGATATAAAGATCTTTTAAGCTCTGTAGTTGTAACCTCAGGAACTACATCTTCATATAATTTTAACCTTACTCCTCTCCTGGGAATGATAAATGTATTTTCTAACCCATCAGGTGCTGAAGTTTATATCGATAGAGTTTATAGAGGAAAAACTCCTCTTTCTCTTTCTGATGTTCCTTCAGGAACTTATGATATTAGAGTAGTTCTTTCAGGCTATGAGGAATATTTTGAAAGAATTTCTCTCTCTCCAGGAGAAACAAAACAAATTACTGCAAATCTCAAACCTTTATATGGAGAAGTTTTAATTGATTCAAAACCCCAAGGAGCAAAGGTTTATATAAATGGAAAATATCAAGGAAATACGCCTATTAATCTTAATCTTTTTGAGGGAAAATATAATTTAACTCTAAGTCTTTCTGGATATTATGAGGTGAATACAGAATTAAATGTTAAAAGTAAAGAAAAAAGTAGCTATGTATTTGTCCTCTCTCCTATAGAAGTACCCTATATCTACTCTCTTAGCTTTACGAAGGGTATTGCAGAAGGAAACTTAATAATAACAAGATTAGAAAATTCTATATTTAGCAAAGAAGATGGAGTTTTTAATTTGACAGTTCTTCCCTCGGGTATTTTAGAAACAAAAGTTCCCCTTTCAAGATTTAAGAAAATCTTTTTAAGGGTTAATTTCTCTATTTCTTCTGATAGCAAGGGAATTATAAATCCCATATTCGAAATAACTCTTAATGGAAGATCTATAACACTACCCTTTGCCGTTGAAAGTAGAGAATATATAACAGTAAAGTGGGATATAACTTCTTATTGGCTACAAGATAAGGAAAACACTTTAAGTTTTTATGTGAGTAAAGGGGTAGAAGGTAGTTTAAAAATAAAAGAGATTTTCATAGAAGGAAAATAGACAAGAAATTATGTCCTTACTCTTGGTACCGGGATTTCTGTTAAAGATCTAAAATAAAATTTCAAAGGAATTAGAGAAAAATTATTATCTTCTCAAAAAGAGGGAGTAAAAGATAGGAGAGGAGGAATGTTATGAGAGAGTGGCCTAATTTTCCAACTTTTCCCAAGCATCAATTTTCCTTTCAAAATGTATTTTCTCTTATAATAATAATCTTTGTAATATTAATCGCTCTAGGAAGTTTTTATTTTGTTGGTCCTGCTGAGGCAGGAATATTAAAGAGATTTGGAAAAATTATAGGAGTCTATGGACCAGGACTTCATTGGAAAATTCCTATTATTGATTCTGTTCATAAAATTGATATTGCAGCAATAAGGAGACTAGAAATAGGATTTAGAACTATAGATGTAGGACCCCCTGCAAGATATCAAGATATTAAGGAAGAGTCTCTTCTTCTTACAAAGGATGGAAAAATTGTAGATTTAGATTTTGTTGTCCAATATCAAATTTCAGATCCTGTAAAGTACCTTATGTATATAAGGGGATCAGAAAAACTTTTAAGAGATCTTTCTCAAGCTTCTATGCGGCAGGTGGTTGGAAATTTTCTATTTGATGAAATTCTTACAATATCTAAAGATGAGATCCAAAATAGTGTAAAAAATGTTCTTCAAGACGTTTTAAGTAAAAACAATTTTGGGATTAAAATTATAAACGTACAGCTTCAAGATGTTGTTCCTCCAGAACCTGTTCAATCTGCGTTTCAGGAAGTTATCAATGCAAAATCTGAAAAGGACAAGTTAATTCTAGAAGCTCAAGCCTATTACAATCAAATTGTTCCTGAAGCAGAAGGACAAGCTGCTAAAATTATTGCTGAGGCGGAGGCTTATAAAAATGAACAGATTGAAAAAGCAAAGGGAGATGCTCAGAGATTTAAGGCTCTTTTAGAGAGATACAATAAAACTCCCTCTCTTATGAAGACAAAATTATACATGGAAGCTTTAGAGATGATTCTACCTCAAACCAAAATAATAATTATTGATGATCCAAAGGGAAGTATAAAAATATTTAATCTTCCTGCAGATGTTTTTACAAAAACCATGACTTTGCAAGAAGGAGGAAAGTAGAAATGAAATATATAATTCCTATAGCAATATTATTAATTCTTGTTTTTATTTTTATTACATCTACTTTTGTTGTAGATGTAACAAAACAAGCTATAGTAATGGAATTTGGAAAGCCTATAAGAGTTATAAAAGAACCTGGATTGTATTTTAAAAAGCCCTTTATTCAGGAAGTGGTATATTTTGAGAAAAGAATATTAGAATATGATTCAGAACCTACTTTTGTGGTCACCAAAGATAAAAAATCTATGATTTTGGATTCCTTTGCTCTTTTTAGAATTTCAGATCCTCTTTTATTTCTCAAAACTGTAAGAGACGAAGCTGGAGCTCAAGCAAGATTAGATGATATCATTTACAGCGAAATGAGAAGAGTTGTAGGACAATATGATTTTGATGATATTGTCTCTGGTAGGAGAGAAGAGGTATTCGAAGAAGTGACAAAGGCATCTCAAGTGAAAGCAAAGGAGTTAGGGATTGAGATAAATACTGTTAGAATGAAGAGGGTTACAGTTCCTCAAGAAAATTTAATGAAAATTTATGATTCAATGATAGCGGAAAGACAGAGACAAGCATCTTTATATAGAGCAGAAGGACAAAGAGAGGCTCAAAGAATAAAATCAGAGGCTGAGAAGAAAAAAGTTATTATTTTGGCGTCTGCATATAGAAGAGCACAAGAGTTAAAAGGAGAAGGAGAGTCAGAGGCAGGAAGAATTTTACAATCTGCTCTTTCTGCAAATCCAGAATTTTACCAATTTTTGCGGACATTAGAGGTTTATAAAAAAGCTCTTCCTGGAAATGTTCTTATTATAACTCCAGAGTCTGAGATATTTAAATATTTAAAAGGAAAATAAAATTATGTAGAGTTTCTTAATCTATTTTGTATATCCTGAATTATCTTTTTTATAGTAAGATCTGTTTGATATAATTCTTGAATTTTCTCGTAAGCGTGAAGAACAGTAGTATGATCTCTTCCTCCAAATTCTTCTCCAATTTTAGGAAGGGAAATATCGGTAAGAGTTCTTGCTAGATACATGGCAATTTGACGAGGTAATGCTATTTCCTGAGTTCTTCCCTTTCCTACAATTTGATCAGGAGTAATATGGAAGTAATTAGCAACTTCTTGAATAATACTTTGAATGCTTATTGGAGTTATATTTGGTGGTTGTAAAATGTCTTTTAAAACAGTCTTTACAAGGGAGAGATCAATAGGCATATTGTTCAAAGAAGCAAAAGCCACAGTTCTTATCAGTGCTCCCTCAAGTTCTCTTATGTTTGACTGAATCTGTTCTGCAATGAATTCTATGACTTCATCGGGAACTGTAACTTTTTCTGCTTCTGCTTTTTTCTTTAAAATAGCAATTCTTGTCTCCAAATCTGGGGGTTGAATATCTGCCATAAGTCCCCACTCAAATCTTGATCTTAATCTGTCCTCTAAGGTCGGAATTTCCTTTGGTATTCTATCGCTGGTTATAACAATTTGCTTTCCTGCCTCATATAGAGCATTGAAGGTATAGAAGAATTCTTCCTGAGTTCTTTCTTTCCCTGCTAAGAATTGAATATCATCAATTAACAAAATATCTATATTCCTATATCTTGATCGGAACTTACTCATTCCATCTTCCTTTATGGCATCAATTAGCTCTACAGTAAATTTTTCCATAGATGAATATATTACTTTTAATTGAGGGAATTTTTCTCTGATATAATGGCCTATGGCATGGATAAGATGAGTTTTTCCTAGTCCTACTCCTCCATATATAAAGAGAGGATTATAGGCTTTTCCAGGATTTTGACTTACTGCTAACGCTGCTGCATGAGCAAATCTATTGCTATCTCCCACTACAAAAGTATCAAAGGTATATTTAGGATTTAGATTAAGATGGTACAAGACCTCTTCTGAAATTCCTTTTTGAGGACGTTCTTCCTCATTATCTTCCGCGAATAATTCAATTTTCCATTCTTTTTGAGAAGTTTTTCTTAATGCTTCTTCAATTAGTTCCACATAATGATCTTGAAGCCACTCTTTGGAAAATCTATTAGGAGTTTGAAGAATAAACTTTTCTCCTTTAATTCCTAAGGGTTTTAAAGTCTTTATCCATGTTTCAAATCCAGGCCTACTTATTTCCAAAGAAATAATATCTAATGCCTTTTCCCAAGCAATTTTCCAGTCTTCCATAACCAACCTCTTAAAAAAAGATTATATAAAAACGCTTAAATTAATTTTAACAAATATATTTTTGTAGAGCAATTAAAAATTTTTCTTGGAGAAATCAGTATTTTCATGTATAATTAAAGCAAAAGACGTTATTCAAACGTGTAGGAAGATGGAGGGAAAGGAATTTCTTAGAAAAGTTCCATTATTCTCTGAACTCTCAGAAGAGGATCTAGATCGTCTTATTAATATCTCAAGAGAAAAATTTTATCCAAAGGATTCAGTAATTTTTCAAAGAGAAGAGGTTGGTAATTTCTTTTTTATTATTTGTTCTGGAAGGGTAAAGGTAGTAATAGAGACAGAAGATGGAAAAGAGGCAATTCTTTCTATTCTTTATCCCACAGAATTTTTTGGGGAAATGTCTTTATTAGATGGAGAACCAAGGTCTGCATCTATTGTTGCGCTTGAGGATACTCGAGTTTTAATAATCCAGAGGGACGAATTTTTAAAACTTCTTTATACCCATCCTGAAATGTCTTTAAAAATTTTAAAGACTCTTTCCCTTAGACTTAGAAAGGCAAATAGACAGATTGAAACTCTGATGTTTTTTGATGCGCCGGGGAGAATCGCGAGAATCCTTCTTGATATTGTTCTAGATAAAGGGATAAAAACAGAGAAGGGAATTGCAGTAGATTTAGATTTTACAAGACAAGAGCTAGGAAGTCTTATAGGTGTTTCTAGAGAAACAGCTACAAGAACCCTAAAAGCCTTTGAAGAGGAAGGAATAATAACTGTAGAAAAGAATCATATTATAGTTCATAATTTAGAAAAGCTTAAGAAAAGAATATATTAATGCATCAAAGACAAGTTATAAAAATAAAAGAGCCTGTAGAAGATAGGCTTGATAAATATTTAGCTCAGATATTACCCCTTACGCGTTCTCAAATCCAAAAGCTTATAAAAGATGGAAATATAAAAGTAAATGGAAAACCTGCAAAAGGAAGTCAAAGAGTAAAAATAGGAGATGAGATTGAGATAGAAATACCACCTCCAGAATCTACTGATTTAATCCCAGAAGATATAAAATTAGATATTATTTATGAAGATGAAGATCTCTTAATAGTGAATAAGCCAAGGGGTATGGTAGTCCATCCTGCTTGTGGTCACTATTCTGGAACATTAGTTAATGCATTGTTACATCACGTAGGTAGTCTTTCTCAGATCGGAGGAAAAATAAGACCTGGGATTATTCATAGATTGGATAAAGATACTACAGGACTTATTTTAATTGCTAAAAATGATTTTACCCATTTGGCTCTTTCGGAACAATTAAAAAACAGAACATTAAAAAGAATATATTGGGCTTTAGTGGAAGGAGAAGTTCCATGGGAGGAAAAAAGAGTAGAATTACCCATTGGAAGACATCCTGTATATAGAAAAAAAATGGCGGTAGTGTCTTCGGGAAAATCTGCAATAAGCTATTTTAAAGTGTTAGAAAGATTCAAAGGCTATACTCTTCTTTGTGTAAATCTTGAAACGGGAAGAACTCATCAGATTAGAGTACATCTAAGTTATTTAGGGATTCCTGTGGTAGGGGATGCTATTTATGGTAAAAAAGATAAAAAATTTGGAGTATCAGGCCAGCTTCTTCACGCAAAAGAAATAGTCTTTTTTCATCCGAGAAAGAGGGAATATATGAGTTTTTCTTCAGATTTACCTTCGGATTTTAAAGAAGTATTAAACCAATTGAGAAATAATATCTAATGCTTTTTCCGGCTTTACAAAAATTGTTTTCTCATTTTTATATATTACAAATCCAGGTTTTCCTTCTTTTGGTTTTTGTACGTATTTTCTTTTCGTATAATCAATGGCAACATAGTTCGAATTTTTCCCTTTACTGAAATATCCTGCTAGTTCTGCAGTTTTCTCTATGATTTCAAAAGGTATTTCTTCTTTTGATTTCAATTTTAGAACTACATGGGCTCCTGGTATACCCCTTGCATGAAACCATAAATCTTCTGGGCCTGCAATACTGAAAGTAACGTAGTCATTTTGTTTATTATTCTTTCCCACATATATTTCATATCCTTCTAAAATGAACTTATATGGTTCTGACTTTTTCTTTCTTTTCTCTCTTTCTTTCTTCTTTTTAATATATCCTTCATTAATTAATTCTTCTTCTATTTCCTGAAGTTCAAAGAAACTATTAGTATTTTCTAGGGATATCTCCAAGGAATTTAGATAATATATTTCTTCTTCTATTCTCTTCAACTGTTCCCTTAGTATTTCAATTCCCTTTTTTAGTTTTTTGTATTTCTTAAAATATCTTTGAGCATTATCCACAGGAGATAAAGAGGGGTCTAATTCTATCTCTATAAGTTCTTTGTTTTCGTTATAAGGATTAGGAAGGATTATTTTTTCTGTTCCCTTTTTAATTTCCTTCTGATAAAAAAGTAGTAGATCTCCTTTTATTTTCAAAACTTCTGCTGATTCACCTTCTTTTATCTTTTGTAAAAATTCTTCTTTTTTCTCAAGAACCTTCTCTAAGTTACTCTTTATAATATCTTGCAGTTTCTTTTTAAGTTGATCTATAAGGAAACTTTCTAAGGAATAAGAGTAGATATAATCTATTGTTTCAGTAAGATTCTTGAATTCCTTTCTCTTAAGATTTTCAAATATTTCTAAAGAAAAAAGAGAAAAGGTATAGGGTTTGTTTTCTACAAAATATACTAAAAACTGAAACTTTCTTTTTAAGATTTTATCTTTTATTTTAAAGATTTCTTTCTTTAGTTTTTCTCTATCCTCAATTTCTAAAGAAGCATAGGTCCCTTCTTTAATATCTCTTGTTATTTCTTCCGCCAACAATGGATTAATATATAAGATATCCTTTATAAGCACCTCTTTAACTGGTTTTTCCTTATTTAAGAATTTTTCTACAGTTTCTTCTTCTATATCTAAAAGAGAAAACTTTTCTATTTTTGGAGGATATAGATATACTTCTCCCGGCAACACTTCTCTATATCTGCTTTTTTCAGAACTTACATGTTTTATAGCATCTAAAATAATATTATTTTCACTTGTAAGAATTATATTACTATATTTCCCCATAAGTTCCACAATAAGTTTTTTTCTTGATTCATCAAATCTCTGAAATATAAATTCTACTATTCTCTCTTGAGGAATAATATGCCAATCTAGAATTCTCGCCCCCTCCAAATGCTTCCTAAGAAACATAACAAAGGGAGGAGGATTCAAAGGATAGGGAAATTCTTTTCTAGTTAACTGTATTCTATATAATTGAGGATGAACTGAAAGGGAGAGAATTAATTTTCCCTCCCTTGGAGAATATATATGAAAAAAAAGCTCTGTATTTCCTATTTGATAGATTTTTTCTACTAAAGAATTTTTAACTCTATCATAAAGTTCCTCATATAAAATTTCCAAAGTTAAAAGATCAAAATTTAGCTTTAAATTCATAATTTTTAAGTTTCTAAGAGAATATTATCAATTTTCTTTAAAACCTCTTCGCTCAATTTAATTCCTGATGCTTTTACGTTTTCTAAAATTTGTTCGGGTTTACTAGCTCCTGTAATAACACTACTTATTTCTGGTTTTCTTAATATCCAGGCAAGGGCAAGTTGGGACATTGTTATTCCTATATCCTTTGCAAGTTCTGTAAGTTTTCTTACTTTATTTATATTTTCTTCTGTTAGATCTCTTCGAATCCATTCACTCCACTCTGCTCTTGTTTTGCTGGGTATTCCCTCATTATATTTTCCTGTTAATACTCCTTGAGCTAAAGGACTGAATACAGTTATCCCTATTCCATACATACTACAAGTAGGTATAATCTCTTGTTCAATATGTCTATCCAACATATTATATCTTGGCTGTTCTACTTGAGGCTTATAGCAATTTAGTTTTTCGCATATTCCTACAGCTCTTTCAATCTGGGCTGCAGTCCATAGGCTAGTTCCCCAATAAAGAATCTTTCCTTGATGTACTAAATCGTCCATTGCTCTTACTACCTCTTCCAATGGAGTTTCTGGGTCAAACCTATGACAAAAATAGATATCTAAGTAATCAGTACCTAATCTTTTCAAGGAACCCTCTATGGATTCCATAATATGTTTTCTACTTAACCCTCTGTCATTTACATTATCGCTCATAGGCCAATATACTTTACTTGATATAACTAAATCCTGTCTTCTAAAATCTTTTAAAATTTTTCCTACAACCCTTTCAGCTTCCCCTTTGGCATAAACATCTGCAAGATCGAAAAAATTTATCCCATTTTCAATTGCAATATATATACATTTTTTAGTAACTTCAAAATCTACAGATTCCCCATAAGTTAACCATGCTCCTAAAGAGATTTCGCTAACCTTAATTCCCGCTTTTCCTAATTTTCTGTACTCCATTTTAACCTCCTCTATTCTTTTATTATTTCTCCGCCTTCTACCTCTTGGGAAATAATTTTCCAATCAGGTTCAAATTCTACGTGTAATCTTATAAGATTAGAACATTTTTCTCCTAAGATATCTTTCCATAATTCATATTTTATAATTTCATCGTTGGGACCAAATTCTGGATTAGATTCTTCTCTTGGTCTTATTCTTACAGAAATAATTTCTCCGCATCTTTTGCATTTAACTTTAATATCAAAAGTCTGAGGAGAGAAGGGGGGTGGAGAAAAAAGTTTTTTTAGCCAATTTAACATACTTTTTTACCTCCTAAACATTTTTATATATTTTAACCCATTTCTACCTCCACAAAATGAGTTTTTCCATCTCCAAATATAGGAAGAATATTTCCTGAGATCTCTTTTCCATCGACAATTATCTTTTTAATTCCCTTGGAAACGTGTTTTGGATTTTTAATCTCAATTCTATAATTAGCTCCTCTAAAGTAACGAGTAACAGCAAATCTTTCCCAATCCTTTGGAATGCAGGGATCAATTTTTAAACCATTAAATTCAGGTTTAATTCCTAAAATCCATTGAGACATAACTACAAAGGCCCAAGATGCAGTTCCCGTGAGCCAAGAATTTTTTCCTTCCCCATGTCTTTTTGCGTCCTTTCCTGCAACCATCTGACAATAAACATAGGGTTCTACTTTATGTATATCACTTTCTTCTTCAAAAAAGGCGGGAGTAATTTTACAATAGGCTTCATAGGCGCGATCCCCTCTTCCAATAACTGTTTCTCCTGCAATAACCCATGGGTTATTATGACAGAAAATTCCAGCATTTTCTTTGTATCCAGGAGGATAAGAGGAAATTTCTCCTAGTTCTAAATAATATTTACTATAAGCAGGCTGTTGAAGTACCATTCCATATTTAGTATCAAGATATTTCTTGCATGAGTCTAAAGCAAGTTTTGCTTTTCCATCATTTATGCCTATTCCAGCCATGGTACATATTCCTTGAGGTTCTATAAATATCTTTCCCTCTTCACATTCTTTACTTCCTACCTTTCGTCCAAAAGCATCATAGGCTCTAAGAAACCATTCCCCATCCCAACCATGTTCTAATATTGCAGAGACCATTCTATTACAGGCTTCTTTTGCCCATTCTGCTTCTTGATATTCTCCCATTTTTTTGCATATTTCTATATAATCAGGAGAAACAAAGACAAAGAGCCCTGCTATAAAAATAGATTCAGCAATTTTCCCCTCTTGGTTTGTTGTTGTCTGAAAGGATTCATCTGGATTTTTAGAGAAGCAGTTAAGATTTAAACAATCATTCCAATCCGCTCTTCCTATAAGAGGTAGTCCATGGGGTCCTAGATTATTAGTAACGTGGTGATAAGCCTTCTTTATATGCTCATAAAGGGTTCCCTTTTTTGTTATATCGTTATTATAGGGAATTACCTCATTAAGAATAGACCAATCTCCTGTTTCTTTTATATAAGCAGATGTAGCAAGAATTATCCAAAGGGGATCATCATTAAAATTTCCTCCTATATCATTATTTCCTCTCTTTGTTAGAGGTTGATACTGATGATAAGCTCCACCATCTTCGAACATGGTAGAGGCAAGATCTAAAATTCTCTCTCTTACTCTTTCAGGAATAAGATGAACTACTCCTAAAATGTCCTGATTAGAGTCTCGAAATCCTATACCTCTACTTATTCCTGATTCAAAATAAGAGGCACTTCTTGCTAAATTAAAGGTAACCATACATTGATATTGATTCCAAATATTCACAACTCGTGATAATATCTCCGATGGATGTTCAAGATGATATTTTGATAATAAATTATTCCAGTAATTTTTTAAATCGTTAAAGGCTTTTTCTACATCTTCGACTTTTTTGAACTTATTTATTATCTCATAGGCTCTTTTCTTATTAATTATACCCTTCTTCTCCCATTTTTCTTCTTCTGGATTTTCCACGTATCCCAGTATAAATATAAAATCCTTAGATTCAAAGGGTTCTAAAGAAATTTCTAAATAATGAGAAGCAATAGGTGCCCAACCTTCCGCAATGGAGTTTGTTGGTTTTCCATCAACAACAGCCTTTGGTGCAGAAAAATCATTATATAATCCTATGAAACTATCTCTATCAGTATCAAATCCTTGTATGGGAACATTTACAGAATAAAAAGCAAAGTGATTTCTTCTTTCTCTATACTCAGTTTTATGATAGATACAAGATCCCTCTACTTCTACTTCTCCTGTAGAAAAATTTCTTTGAAAATTTGTCTGGTCGTCCCATGCATTCCAAAGACACCATTCAATAAAAGAAAAAAGTCTAATTTCTCTTCTCTTTGAGGATAAGTTTTTAATAGTTAATTTCTGAATTTCTGCATTTACTCCAAGGGGAACAAAAAATAATATTTCACAGGACAATTCATTTCTTTCGCCTAAAATTCTTGTGTAAGAAAGCCCATGGCGACATTCATATTTGGAAAGATCTTTTTTAACAGGTTTCCAACTAGGAGACCAAAAATCTCCTTTTTCCCATATATAAAAATATCTACCTCCATTATCAATGGGTACATTATTATATCTATACCTTGTTATTCTTCTTAATCTTGCATCCTTATAAAAGGCATAACCTCCAGCAGTGTTTGATATTATTGAGAAAAATTCTTCACATCCTAAATAGTTTATCCATGGATAAGGAGTCATGGGATTTGTAATTACATATTCTCTATTTAAATCATCAAAATATCCAAATTTCATTTATATTAAACCTCCTTTTGTTAAATTTTATCCCATTATTACTAAGACTTCATTTTCGTCTTTCATCTCGTTAATGGGGATAAAATTCCCAGGAATCTCCTTTTCATTTATTATTATGTACTTAACTCCCTTCTGGACTCCATTAGGATTTTCAACTTTTATTTTTAACTTTTTACCTCTAAAAATTCTTTCTATATAAAATTCCTTCCAATCCGAGGGTACACATGGATCAATTTTTAATCCATCATAATCGGGCTGAATACCAAGAATTCCTTCTATAGCAGATGTTTGTATTGAAGCTGCTGTTCCAGTAAGCCAGTGAACATGAGCTCTTCCATGAAAAGGACTGTCTTTTCCTTCGGTGAATTGACAATGTACATAGGGTTCTGCTTGTCTTATTTCTGCCTTATCATTCATATTTACAGGATTATTTTCCTGATAATATTTAAAAGCTCTATTTCCATTTCCTAGCATAGTTTCTGCCCTTATTAACCATCCTTGAGTATGAGAAAATATTCCTGCGTTTTCTTTCATGCCAGGAAGGAAAAGAATCATTCTTGCTACAGGAAATCCATAGTTTTTAACAGGAGGATACATAATCATAGCTCCATAATCAGTATTTAGAATTTTTTCAACATTGTCCATTATTATTTTTCCTTGATTTTCATCTGCAACTCCACTTAATACTGCCCAAGTTTGGGCATTTAACCAAAAACTCGCTTCTTCACAGTTTTTTGATCCAATAACTTCATCTCCTCTAAAGGCTCTAACAAATCTGTCTCCTTCCCAAGCATATTTTTGTAAATTTTCATATAGTTTTTTGCTTTCTCTTTCTGCCCATTCTTTGTCCTCTATTCTTTGTTTCTTTTCTGCAAATTCAGCAAAAATTTTTAATGCAAGGTATAGTTGAAAAGAAGCAAAGACACTTTCTCCTTCTTTTCCAAGCCTTAGGCAATCATTCCAGTCCGCATCTAATCCTAAAACAAGTCCATGTTTTCCTAATCTTTCTAAACTAAAGATTAAAGCTCTTCTTAAATGTTCATATACTGTGTCCTCTCCTTTATCAGAATAAGGTATCACTTCATCTAGAAATCCAATATTTCCACTTTCCTTAATATATTGTCTTACTGTAATAAACAACCAGAGATGATCATCACATCTATATTCTGTATATCCTGTTCTTTTAACGTATTCAGGATTTTCAAGGGACAAATTGGATTTGGGAGTATGGTCAAAGAAAACTAAGGGTAAGCCTGCACCGTTAGAGACTTGACCTGATAGCATTAATCTGAGTCTTTCCCCTGCAGATTCGTGATCTAAATGCATAATTCCTTGTATATCTTGAACAGTATCTCTATATCCATATCCATCTCTAAGACCTACATATATCAAGGATGCGGCTCTTGACCAGAAAAAGGTAATAAAACATTGATAGGCATTCCAAATATTAACCATAGTATCAAAAGTTTCCGATGGTGTTTTAACTTTAAATTTTTCTATCTTAGAATGCCAATAATTTATAAGGTCTCTTACTTCTTTTTCTACCCTTCCTTTTTCTTCGTATTTTGCCATTATTTTTCTCGCTTTTGCCTCATTTCCTTCTCCCACCACATAAACTATTTCTTTTTCTTCCCCATTATCAAGTTCTAGAAATACCTGCATTGCTCCGCAACTATTTCCTCCATAATTTAAAGAGTTACTGCACATACCCTTAACAACTGCTATAGGATCCCCATAAGTTCTATAGTTTCCAA
Source organism: Dictyoglomus sp. (assembly GCA_025060475.1). NCBI lineage: Bacteria > Pseudomonadati > Dictyoglomota > Dictyoglomia > Dictyoglomales > Dictyoglomaceae > Dictyoglomus > Dictyoglomus sp. The sequence continues at coordinate 88,212 of JANXBZ010000002.1, forward strand.
TAAAGGTATCTCGACATCCATCAAAGGAGATAACTTTTGCTCCTATTACTCCTGAAAACCTATTAAATCTTCTTCCTCCCATACCTTCTTCTAATTCTATTTTTTTTCCAATTTCTGTGTAATTCTCGTTTATAGTTTGTATTATGAGATTATCCCTATAATAGGTTCGGGAAATAAAAAGAGTATATTGAAGATTAACAAGATCTTGATTTTCATTAGGCTCGTTAGTAAATTCAACAAAATTAAAAATAGAAATTCTTCTTTTTCTATTGGAGTTATTTTTTATTCTTAATGCCCAGACCTCATAAAGTTCGTTAAGAGGAACATAGTAGGTTACTTCTGTCTCTATTCCAGAATATTTTGAGGAAATAATAGTATAAAAGGTTCCATGTCTACATAGGGATTGATATTCTGATAAGTCCTTTTTAACAGGAAGCCATGTTGCAGACCAGTAATCTCCACTATCCATGTCTCTCAAGTAAATATATCTTCCAGAACTTGTTCCAAGAATCACATTAAATCGAGAACGAATGATTCTTCCACTAGCTCCCGATTTTACAAAGCTATACCCTCCTCCATTATTTGTTATAATAGCACCATATTCCAAAGAGCCAAGATAATTTGCCCATTCTCGAGGAGTATCAGGTCGAGTAATTACGTATTCTTTTCTTTCATTATCAAAATATCCAAATCTCATTCCATTACCTCCTCTAAGTTAAATTTCATAAGGAAACTTTTAATTTTTTAGTAAGAGTATAATATTATCTTGCTCATGTCAAGCTATGAAAGCTTAACAGGAAACAATTTCCAGGGGAAGAATTGATTTTTTTAAACGTTTTCTTTTTAGTTCTTGACAAGATAGGATGTAAAATTTTAGAATTAATTTGAATTTCTTTCTTTATGAAATAAAATTTAAAAAAGGAGAAAGAAATTATGGTATTTATAAGAACAGGAGAGACAGGAAAGGTTGCTCAGCAAAGAGAAATTAATAGAACAATTATATTAAATGGATTTTTAAGATATAAAAATATCTCAAGAACTGATTTAGCTAAGAAATTCAATCTTAGTAAAAGTACTGTTACCCGTCTTGTAAACCATCTTATCTCTGAAAACATGATAAGAGAAGTAGGAAGCCTATCCAGAGGATTGGGAAGAAAGGCAATTGTATTAAGTTTAAATCCTGATTACAAAAAGGCTGTTGCTATTAAGATTGGAGTTACGATGTCTACTATAGCAAGAATAAATTTTGCTATGAAAATTGAAGATTATTTAAGCTTTTCTACCCCCGAAGATCCTTATGAATTTATAAATAATGTTATTGAAGGAATAAACAGATTATTTCCTGAAAAAAAGGATAAAATTCATGCTATAGGAATTGGGGTTCCTGGAATTGTAGACAATAGTTTCCAAAATATAATTGTTGCACCAAATTTAAGATGGAAAGATGTCCCTTTAGCTTCTCTATTAAGTGAAAAAATTAAAGAGTTTCTAGAAATTGATGTGCCAGTAAAGATGGATAATGAGGCAAATTTAGCGGTAATTGCTGAAGGAATGTTAGGGACAAAAATAGGATATAATGATTTGAATATAGTTTATGTTTTTATAGGTGAGGGAATTGGAACAGGATTAATTATTGATGGAAAATTACATAGAGGAAGTAAAAACACAGCTGGAGAATTTGGCCATATGGTAGTATCCAAGGATGGAATTCCCTGTAAATGTGGAAATGAAGGATGTTGGGAAAGGTATGCATCATTATCTAGCTCGGTGAGTAAAAATTTGGGAATTGATCTTAGGAAAGAAAAAATCGGTGATAAGGATGAAAATCTTTTAAAGGATTTTGCTTACGAAATTTCTGTAGGGATAATAAATATCGTGAATGGTCTTAATCCTGATGTAATTATTATTGGTGGTCCCTTAGTAACATCGAAATTTGTCTCCTTTTGGGAAGAAGTAAGAGATGAAGTTGTGAAAAATGTAAGAAAATACAGTATTACTCCTTCTGCGGGAGAAGTGAAAATCGAGCTTACATCCTTCTTAGATTGTCCTGCAGAGTTAATAGGAGCTGGTATTTGGGCCTTTTGGGATATTTTTGAGGGCCCTGTTCTTTCTACTATTTGAACTTCAATTATCTCTAGAATTTGTAGGAAAAATACAAGGTTAAGACAGAATATTAAAAGATATTTCATAATCGCCTAAAATATGCATCAGTTATATATCTTTTCATCATTCTATGGGTATTAAAATAAGACGCAATACTTCCGATGGAATTTTTCATCATGCGAATCCATTGATCTATCTGATTATAATACATAGGAATTATTATATACTCAAGTTTATTATATAAATCATCAATTTCCTCTTGTAAATGATTTTCTATGCCCTTTTCATCTTTTGGGGAAGGACCAATAGACCATCCTGTTACTCCTTCTAAACATCCCTCAATCCACCATCCATCAAGGACACTGAAATTAATTACTCCGTTATGTGCTGCTTTCATTCCACTAGTTCCTGACGCTTCTAGGGGTCTTTGTGGTGTATTTAACCAGACGTCAACCCCAGCAATAATTTTTTTCGCCATTGTCATATTATAGTCTTGAAGATAAACAATATTAATATCATCTTTTAATTCTCTAATATAGTTAAAAATTTCTTTTATTAATCTTTTTCCTTCTTCGTCCCTTGGATGAGCCTTTCCTGCGTAAACAATCTGAATAGGTCCTTTTCTTTTTACCCTTCTTAGACGATTGATATCAGAAAAGAGGAGATGAGGCCTTTTATATGCAGTGGCTCTTCTTGCAAATCCAAGAGTAAGAATATTTTCTTGAAATTTAATATTTGTTTGGGAATATATTAAATCTATTAATTCTCTTTTTGCTTGTTGATGAGCTTCCCATATTTTCTCATTAGGAATGATACCTACTCTTGCTAAAAGTTCTGGCTCATTTGCCCATCCAGGTATATATTCATCATATAATTTTCTAAAACTTCCTGAGGTCCAGGTGAAGGAATGAACACCGTTTGTAACTGCAGATATTTTTCTTCCTGGAAACATAGCAGAGGAAATTTCTTGATGCCTTTTAGCGACACCGTTTACATATCCCGAAAGATTTAAAGCTAAGAGGGTCATATTTAATTCCCTTTCTCCCCCAAATTTTATTAAAAGATCATAGGAAATAAAATCTCCAAGAATCTTTTTTACTAAATCATAAGAGAATTTATCATGTCCCGCTTCTACTGGAGTGTGAGTTGTAAAAACGCATTTTTCCCTTACTGTTTCTATTCTTTCCTCTATAGGTCTTCCATCGGTTTTCTTTAATATTTCTAAGGTAAGTAATGCTGAATGTCCCTCATTTATATGATATTTCCTTATATTAAGTTTCAAAGCTTCTAATACTCTTACCCCTCCAATTCCAAGAACAATTTCTTGTTTTAAACGATAACTGGCGTCACCGCCATAAAGATAATCAGTGATAATTCTGTCTTCATCTGTATTCTGGGGAAGATTTGTATCTAAAAAAATAACAGGGACAGTGGACCCTGTATAAGAAGTCCAATAATAAACCCATGGCTTAATAAATACTCTTCTTCCTTCAATATCTACAGAAACCTCTATAGGTAAAGGAGTTAAAATATTTTCAGGTTGCCATTCATGAGGTAATTCTTTCTGAGTACCATCTTCACTAATTACTTGTTTAAAATAACCTTTTCTGCTTATAAGGGTTACTGCAACAAAGGGAATATTGAGATCTGCAGAGGTTCTTACTATATCTCCTGCTAAGACTCCTAATCCTCCACTATAGGTAGGAATATCTGGTATCAAGGCAATTTCCATAGAGAAATATGCTATAACTTGTTCCTTTCTTAATATCTCAAAAATATCCATATCCTGCCTCCTCTAGTAAATAATTCTAAAAATCACAGAATAATAATAACTCAATTCGATTTAAATGTAAATTTAATAAAAATGAAATTTAATTTTAAATTATTTCAAAAAACTATTGCAAAAATTTAAGGTTTTATTTATAATTTTATCAAAAGCCAATCAAAGTTCTTAATAGGAGGAAAAATATGGAAGAGGTAAGAAGGATCTTAAAAATGTTGGAGGAAGGAAAAATAACTGCAGAGGAAGCAGAAAAGCTAATCTCTGCGATTGAAGAAAAAGGTAGAAAGGAGAGGGGAATATTAAACTTTGGAAAAATTATAGGTGATACAGTTTCGTCTGCTCTGTCTGTTATTCCTGAGATTTTAGGAAGTGTCCTCTTCTTTTCTGAGAAAGAAATTTTGGACGAGAAAAAGACTCTTCCCTTTAATAAAGAAGAACCTTTAGAAATAAATATATCTGGAGGAGACTTAAGCGTTAAAATTGGAGAAACAGATGAGGTAATATTGAAGGGAAAGGGAAGATATAATTTTAGTGAAAATAAGCTTGTTTTATCTGCTGGAGACTTTTTTTTGAGTTTACCAAAGCTTAAGGAGTTAAAATTAATAATAAATGCTGGGGATTTTAATGGTGAGATATATGCGGATAAAATTAATATCATCTTAAATGCAGGAGATGCAGATATATTTTTAAAATCTTTTGAGGTAAATTGCATTGTAAATATGGGAGATATGGATATAAAATTTATGGAAAATCCTAAAAGGGCATTATTAAACTGTAGTATGGGAGATTTATCTGTAGTCCTTCCAGATAATTTTGATGGAGTTTTAACCTCTAAGGTTTCTCTTGGTGATTTTTCTATTTTGAAAGAGGGCTATAGATACAAAGATAAAAAATATATCTTTGGAACAGGAGAAAAGGGAGAGATTGAGATTTATTGTAAAATGGGAGATGTCAAAGTAAAGTAATTAAACATCTTTAAAAACAATTTCTCCCTCAACAATAGTCATTCTAACCTGAAAATTGTTATCAAAGATAACAATATCTGCATCCTTTCCCACATCAAGACTTCCTTTTATATTTTCTATTCCTAAAAGCAAAGCGGGAGAATAAGATGCCATAAATACAGCATCTTCTAATTTAATTCCCCCCATTTCCATCATGTTTTTTACCGCAATATTTAAAGTTAAAGTACTTCCTGCAATGGTGCCATCATATAAAGTTGCCTTCCCATTATTAACAGTTACCTTCTGTCCTGCCAGTTGATATTCTCCATCGGAAAGACCTGTTGCCATCATAGAATCAGTTACTAAGATTAATTTTTCTTTTGGTTTTGTCTTTATTAAAAGTTTTAGTATATATGGAGAAAGATGAATTCCATCTGCAATAACTTCTAAGCTTAAACTATTCATTACCAATGCTATTCCTACAACTCCTACCTCTCTATGATGAAGAGGACGCATTCCGTTGAATATGTGGGTAATATGAGATAAGCCCAAAGATATAGCTTTTTCCATGTCTGAGGTTTTAGCATTGGTATGTCCTGCAGATATGATAATTCCTCTTTCTCTAAGATAATTTATAATCTCAAAACTTCCTTCCACCTCGGGAGCAATAGTAACTAATTTTACCTTTTCTCTCAATAATCTTTTTAAGATATTTATATCAGGTGACATAATACAATCTTCTCTTTGAGCTCCCTTATATTTTTTATTTAAAAAGGGTCCCTCTAAATTAATTCCTAAAATCTTTGCTCCTTCAATTTTTCTTTCTTGTTTTTTAATATAATTTTCAATAGCATTTATAGCTTTCTCCATATCTTCTAAGGGAGCAGTGAGAACTGTGGGAAGAAATCCTGTTGTTCCCTTACTTGCAATGAATTTTGCTATGGTGTCAAGGGCAGATTCTTCCCCTTCAATAACATCTCTTCCAAAGGCACCATGAATATGAATGTCGATAAATCCTGGAGAAATGAAAAAATCTTTAAAATTATAAATTTCCTCAAAATCCTTTAAGTTTCTGTCCTCTCCCACATAGATAATTTTACTTCCTTCTATTCCAATAGCTCCTTCCTCAATTATTCTATTAGGAGTAATGATTTTTCCAATAATTAAAGTTTTCTCCATTATTTTTCCTCAAAATATTAAATTTTTCTCAATAATAATTTTACTCTTTCTCTTTGAAATTTACTATCAAAATAATAGAGGGAAAGAATTGTAGGGTTTTTTCTTAAGTTAAATTTTCTAATAAAGCCTTCAAGATCAATAATAGAAGGAAGGTTAATTTTCCATTTTCTATTGAATCTTATATAATTTCTTACAAAAATATCTATTAAATTTCTATCTTTTTCTTCCAAATTTACGTAGAATTCTATAAACTCATCTCTTCTAATTTTTGAAAGACCTTTTAAAAAATTCAAGACAAGTTCTCTTCTTGCTGAATATAATGGATATTGGAGATTTACCATATTATTAAAAAATTTTATTAGTTCATAATCCTTCTTAAATAAATTTATGAAATTTTGGGGATCTTCTAAGAGAGTTTTATAAAATAGCTTTAATCTATTTTTTCTAGATATATAAAAATTTTTTCCCCTTAAAATTCCCATATATGTGGATATAAAAAGCAATATCCTTTCTTCTTGTGGAATTTTTAAGAATTGTTCTAAGTTATTTTTGAACTCCTCTTCTATTTTTATTTTTATGTATTCTGTTATAAAAGGTATGGGAGTTTCTAATATATTTATGGGAATCTTCAATTTTTCCATAAATTTTCTTATAGTTTTATCTTTTATTTTCTTTGTTTTTCCTCTTAGAAGTAAAGATAAATTACAAGAAGTTATACCCAAAATTTTAGATAATTCACTAAGTTTTTCTGCTTTTTTAAGATTTAACAAATATTCTCTTAATTCCTTTGTATTTTCATAGGCTTTACTTTTGATATTAATATTATACTTTTTTGCAAAATCTATAGTGTTTTTGTAGTATTCCCTTGTCCCCCAACCTGAACCTTTTGGTAGACTTTTTTCAAAATAATTTATTATATTTATTGTCTCAAAGATAGATAGATCATTATTAATTTTTTGGACTTCAAGAGAGGTATCCAATAAAAAAAATATATTACTAATATCTTCCCTATACCAACCTGCAAAATATAATGCTTTATTTGATAATTTTAAAGAGAATTTGGGATGCTTCTCTTTGAGATACCATGCAGAGTTATTTAAGCTTAATATGATTCCTGTGGGATGGGGAATGTTTTTTGAAATCTTAAAGCATTCAAAATATAAAGAAATTCCATACCTTAGATTTCTTTTAACTTCCATTCTTGCCTTTGCTAATAATAAGAAAAGATAAGATGATCTATCAAGCTTATATTGTTTACTCCAAAATCTTATCTTTTGAAGATTTAAATCTTCATATTTATGAACAAAGTAGTCAAAAAGGGTAGGGGCGGTTATTTTTCTTGCAAGACTTGGAATTTTAGCATAATTTTTTCTCAAATCCTGAAATAATCGATCTCCCTCAGGATTATTTAGATTCTTTAAATATAAAATCTTTTCTGAATATAATAAATAAAAGAGAGTTAGATTTTTCTTACAGTATTTTAAACCTTCTTCTATTTCTTTAAGAGCATTTTTGTAATTTCTTTCCCACTCTAATTTTTGAGCCTTAAAATAATGTTTCCATGCTCTATGGATCTTTTTCTCAAGGATAAAATTAAGAAAAGGTTTTGAAAACACTCCATATTTAAAAAGTATATATGCAATATTGGGAACTTTTCTGTTCATAATAATTTTAATTATATCAGAAAAAATTGTATAAAAAGAAATTTATAAGAATTGAAAAATAAAGAGAAAAAAGAAATTTTTAAATAAGATTTGATAAGAGATTTTAAAAGGAAAAATTTTGAAAGTCAAATGATTCTTGATAAAGTAAAATCCAGAAAATTATTTGTTTAGGAGGTTAAAAATGAAAAAAAGAATTTTATCTATAGTTTTAATAATTATCTTATTTCTTTTTAGTATTGCAATAGCAGATCCCAATGAGGCTGATGGGAATCAAACTACAAGTCTTCTGCCAGTGGTTAAAATAGAAAGGGAGGTTTCTGTAAAAGATTAAAAAATTATTCTTAAATGGGGAAGGTTATTCTTCCCCATATTTTTTGAAAATAAATGAGAAAAATTATAATTATTTTTTTAAACATACTAATAATATCCTTTCTTTTTGGAGAGACAAATAAAGATTATATCCATATAGCAGGAGATTATAAATTTCCACCCTTTGAATACTTAGATGAGGATGGAAATGCGAGGGGTTTTTCTGTAGATATTATTAATGAACTTAGTAAAGAGCTTAAAAAAAATGTAGTTATTGAACTTATACCATGGGAACAAGCAATTTCTAAACTAAGGAAAAAAGAGGTAGATGGAGTAGCATTGATGAGAATTACTGAGGAAAGAAAAAAGGAATTTGATTTTGTTCCCTATTTTGAAAATTTTAGCGTCATAGTTGTTTTAAAAGACTCTCCTATACAAAACTTTATGGATTTAAGGGGTAAAAAAATCTCTTGTTTAAATTTGGATGTTGCTCATAGTTTTCTTTTAAAAGTGGGAGAGGTATTTCCTAAAACTTCTTCTGAAGAAGTATTAAGATCAGTTTTAAACAAAGAAGTATCTGCAGGAGTTGTTAATTACTATGTGGCAAGATGGATAATAAATAAAAATGATTGGCATGATAAATTAAAAATTCTTTCCGATAAACTTTTTACAAATTATGCAGGTATAGCTCTTCCCAAAGATAGTCCTTATTTAGATGAAATTCAAAGGGGAATTTCTAAGATTATTAAAAGTCCTGTTTACAATAATCTTATTTTAAAATGGTTTGGAGAAGAAGTTATCTTAAAGGAAGAAGTAAGAAGAAAAGAAATTTTTAGCCAAATTCTAATTTATATTTCTCTTTTCATTCTGCTACTTCTTTTAGGAGTTTTTATTAGTAGAAGATATTTAAAAAAAGAAATATATAGACAAATCCTTTACATTAGAAGTCTTTATAATTTTCTAAAGGATACCTTTTCTAAGGAAATAGAAGAAATAGAAGAAATATATTTTGAAAAAATAAAAGAGATATTTCCTAAGTGTAAAATAAAATATTTTAAAAAAACTAACGGAGATTATTTATTATTAAAATCTTATCCCGAAGAGAAAAGTTATTCCCTTAATTTGGAGAGCTTAACAGAAATTCCAGGGGAAAAGTATTTTTTCAAGGACACCAAAAAGGTTTTTTCCTGTGTTGTAATTGAGGGAGAGACGGAAAAATATAAAGAAGTTTTTCAAATCTTATCTAAGGAGTTTGAAACTCTTCTTTTAAATCTTGAGTCAGAAAGAAAATTAAAGCAATCTGAAGAATTTTCTAAACTTTTAGATTCTTTTTCTTCTATATATAGGGATAAATCTTTAAACTTAGAAGATTTTCTTAATAGAATTATAAAATGTTTACAAGGGGATGCAGGATCAATCATGATTTATTTCGAAGAGGAAAAGGTTCTTAAGATAAAGGCGAGTGTGGGTCTTCCTGAGGAAGTTGTGGAAAAAACGGTATTAAAACTGGGAGAGGGAATTGCAGGGTGGGTTGCTGAGAATAAAGTACCTTTAATTTTAGAAGATGTTTACAAAGATAAGAGATTTAAAATTATTGAACCTAGAATAAATATTAAATCTTCCATTTCTTATCCCTTAATCCATGAAGGAGAATTAATAGGAGTTTTAAATATAAATAGTTTTAAAGAATATAGAAAATTTACCGAAGAAAACCTCTTAATAATTGAAAAGATAGCCCCTCTCTTAGCATTAGCTTTATATAAAGAAGAATTAAGAAATAAGATAAAAATATTAGATCGAGAAGCATTATTTATATTAGTAGAAGCTATAGATGCAAGGGATCCATATACAGGAGGTCATTCTCGAGGTGTGAGAGATTTTTCTATGGAGTTAGGGAGGAAAATAGGATTGGATGAGGAAGATTTAAAAAAATTAGAATATGCAAGTTATCTTCATGATGTAGGAAAGATAAAAGTACCTGATTTCATATTAAGAAAACCAGGAAGGTTAACTGAAGAAGAATATAATGTGATAAAACTTCATACCATATGGGGAGAGGATATTGTTAAGAATTTTTCAGTTTTTAAAGGAATTAGTTCCATTATAAGATATCATCATGAAAGATGGGATGGAAAAGGATATCCCGATGGTTTAATAGAGGAAGAAATTCCTCTTTTCTCAAGAATTATTGCACTATCTGATAGTTTTCAAGCAATGACCTCTTTCAGACCTTACAGAAAAAAACTTACTTTAGAAGAGGCAATAGAAGAAATAAAGATAAATAGGGGTAAGCAGTTTGACCCCTATTTATCTGATATATTTATAGAGACAATATTAGAGAAAATGAAAAAGAGTTTAATCCTCTAATCCATTTTGTTCAATTACTTTTTTATAAAAATAGGCAGAATCCTTTAAGATTCTCTTTTGGGTTTCATAATCAGTATAAACTATTCCAAATCTTTTACTATAGCCATGAGCCCATTCAAAATTATCCATTAAGCTCCAGACAAAATATCCCCTTAAATCTACTCCATCCTTTAATGCATTGTAGGCTTCTTTTATATGTTCCTTTAGGTAATTAATTCTTTTTTCGTCTTTTACTTTACTATCCTCTAATAATACATCATTAAATGCGGCTCCATTTTCTGTTATATAAATAGCTTTGGGATAATCTTTTTTAAGTCTTATTAGGAGTTCATAAAGTCCCTTAGGATATATTTCCCATCCCATTTCTGTTTTTTCTTTTTCTGTGGATACAAATTTAATTCCTAAAAAAGGATTCTCTGGATCTTTCTTAACAATTGATCTTGTGTAATAATTTACCCCAATAAAGTCAAAGGGAAGATTTATGGTTTTAAAATCGTCAAGAGGGAAATCAAAAGCCCATTTATTCTTTTCTAATATTTTCCATATATCTTCAGGATATTTCCCATAAAAGAGAGGATCTAAAAACCATCTATTTACAAATCCATCTTGAATCTGAACTGCTTCCCAATCTTCAGGGATATTTTCTCCGGGATGTATGGGAGAAAGATTTAAAGATATGCCAATTTGTCCTCTAATCCTATTCTCAAAAAAAGATTGAACAGCTAAGCCATGAGCTAAAAGAAGATTATGGCTTGCAATAAAAGCTCCTTTCATGTCTCTTTTTCCTGGAGCATGAACTCCAAAGCCATAACCTAAAAAGGCATGAACCCAAGGTTCATTTAGAGTAATCCAAATAATATCGTATTCTTTGAAGGTTTTAAACATAAAGTTTGCATATTCAGAAAAGTATTTTGAGGTATCTCTATTCAACCACCCTCCTTTATTCTCTAAGGCTTGGGGAAGATCCCAATGATAAAGGGTTATAGCAGGTTTAATATTTTTTGATAATAAGGTTTCTATAAGTTCTCTATAAAAATTAAGACCTTTTAGATTTAAAGATCCCTTTCCTTCAGGAAAAATTCTTGCCCAAGATATGGAAAAACGATAAGCATTTAGACCAATAAATTCCATAATTTCTACATCTTCTTTCCATCTATGATAGTGATCACATGCTATATCTCCATTTTGATTTTGATAAATAGTTCCAGGGGTGTGAGTGAATCTATCCCATACTGTCTCTCCCTTTCCATCTTCATAGACTCCTCCTTCAATTTGATAAGATGCTGTCGCTGTTCCCCATAAAAATCCCTTCGGAAAGATATATTTTGCCAAAAATATCACCTCCAGTTTTTTAAAACTTTCTCTCTCTTAAGGGTAAAATCAGGCAAGACAGAAGATATTAATTTAGGGGATATATCACTAATTCTAGAAAAACTAATGTTGTGTCTCCTTTTATTTCTCTCCTGTTCTATAAATCTTTATCAAATAAAAATTTAGGGAAGTAGGTATAAAGTTTTTTAAGTTTTATTCTATCTAAATCTCCTACTTCCCCGATAAGAAGTTTTACTTAAAAAAACTGGCTCCTCGGGCAGGATTCGAACCTGCAACCCGCCGGTTAACAGCCGGCCGCTCTACCGTTGAGCTACCGAGGAGCGATTTTGATAAAATTATATATAAGAGTCTGGAAAAAATCAATACTATTGAGTTAAAATAAAATTAATGAGAGATAAAAAAATATATCTTGTTCCCATAGGAAAGGTTAGAATTGAAATTTTAGAGTATTTAAAGGAAAACTTATCCTTAATTTTTCCATATTTTTTTGAAGTAAGCGATGAAATCTCAATTCCTGAAAATAGTTTGAATGTAAAAAGAAATCAATATTTTTCTCCGTTATTTTTAGAAAAGCTCTCTAAATTAGAACTAGAGCAAGCCTTTAAAATTCTCGGAATAACAGAAGTAGACTTATATGTTCCAGATTTAAATTATATTTTTGGTCAAGCAAAGATTAGAGGTAGAGAGGCTTTGATTAGTTTAGCTCGTTTAAACAATACTTTTTATGGATTACCTGAGAATATAAAACTTTTGAAGGAAAGAGCAATAAAAGAAGCTGTGCATGAGTTAGGCCATACCTTTGGTCTTGAGCATTGTTCCAATCCTAAATGTGTTATGTTTTTTTCTAACAGCTTAAAAGATACTGATCATAAGAAAGAAAAATTTTGTAATCGTTGTTCCTCTCTTATTTCTCAGTTTTTTACATAGCTTTCTCTAATTTAATCTCGTTAAAGCTCTTAATCTTTAAATTTTTCTCAATGTAATCTAAATCATGAATAGTTTTAAAGTAAATAGAATATTCCTCTTTGGGATAGAGATTAAAATAATTATCCTCCCATTCTGTATTATCTAGTTCTAGAGCAAGCCACAAAACAATATTATTCGATTCGAATTTTATTCTGTAATTTTCTCCTTCTTTTTCAATTTTATAAAGTACTTTTGCTTGGGGTAAATTGATATGTTTAAATTCTTTAAAGAAATATTCGTTTCTATCTATTAAATTTCCATTCTTAGAAAATAGGTTTACTTTCAAAAATTCTTTATTTGGATCAGGGTTTAATTTTGAAAGAGAATAGAGCTTAACACTAGAGTTAGATGGAATCCTTATCTCTAAATCGTAGTTTCTCCTTTTTTCACCTATAAAGGATAAAAGTTGAATGTTTAATTTCCCTTCAAAATCTTCTAGGGTATCATTCACCCCAAAAATTATTAGCTCCTTTTCTTTTTCTTCTATATTTACTTTTATTGGTTTAAAAGCTCTTTTTACAAAATAATATGAGGGTTTTTCCCTTTTATAATAATCTATAATGCTCCATGAAATCACAGGCCAACAGTCATTCCATTGCCATATTAATGTTCCTGCTGTGTCAAATTTATTATTTCTCCAATGTTCTATTCCAGTTTTTAAGGCTAAACCTTGATTTATTTGAGCAAGATATATATACTCTTCCATATCTGAGGTAATCTTAAAATGTTCCGCAAGAAATCTAATTATTCTTTCTGTTCCTTGAGTTTGTTTATTATGAAATTCTATTTCTTCACTTTGAGGATAATATTCCTCAGGAGATGTTATAAATTTCATTATTGTATCTTTATGGGGAGGAGCTTGAAATCCAAATTCACTTATAAATCTCCCATTATCCTTCAGATATTCCTTGTAATCTGACCAACCAGACCATACAGACCAGCTGTGCCTATCTCCCTCTTTTTCACTATTAGGATCTTTTCCTCCAAAGGGACTACTAGGCCAGTAGGGTCTTGTCATATCCAATCTTGCGCATACGTCGGGAAGGATTTTGTGGTATATGCTCTCACCCCAGAATCTTTCTCTTTCTCCCCACCATTTTGCATGATAACCCCAATCATTTTCATTATTTCCACACCATAAAACAATAGATGGATGATTTCTTAGCTTTTTAATTATAATTTCTGCTTCTTCTCTTATTTTTTCTAAGAATTCATCACTTTCAGGATACTCTCCACAAGAAAACATAAAATCTTGCCATATCATAATTCCCATTTCATCACAAAGATCATAAAAGATATCTTTTTCGTAGATTCCTCCTCCCCAAACCCTAATCATATTTACTCCTATATCTTTAGCTTTTTTAAGAAGAATTCTGTAATCCTCATCTTTCACTCTTGGAAGAAAAGAATCACAAGGAATCCAATTAACTCCTTTTGCGAATATAGGGATATTATTTATATAAAAAATAAAGCTATCTTTCTCCTCCCTTTGGGTTATTAGATCTACCTTCCTTATTGCGAACTTTTGCTCCTTTCTATCTAAGATTACTCCGTTTTGATCTACTAACGCTAATTGGAGAGTATATATAGGTTGAGGTCCATAACCATTAGGATACCAGAGTTTAGGGTTAGAAATGGTCAATGGAATCTTTATAAATACCTTTCCTTCTGGAAGAGTTAATCTTAACTTTTTTTCAAGAACTATTTTTTCAATGGAAATTCTTAGTGGGACATCAAGGGTAGAGTTTTCCATTAATTCTATCTCCAATTCCAAGTTTATCTGAGCTCTGTCCTCCATAATTCCTACAGGAATCCATATATCTTTTATCCTTGCTTTTCTCCATCCTCTTAGATATACATCTCTAAAGATCCCTGAAGTTGCAAGTCTTGGACCCCAATCCCATCCAAAAGAATATTGTGCTTTTCTTCCAAAAACTCTATAAGGGTAAAAAGCTCCTTTTAGAGGGGGATAATTTTGGGCCTTCTCTTCTAAAACCCTTGATGGAGAATAAAAATACACTTCTAAGGTATTTTCTCCCTCTTTTAAATAAGGTTTAATTTCAAAATTCCATGGAATAAACATGTTATCTGTTTCTCCGATTTTATGTCCATTTAAATATATTTCAGTAAAGGTGTCTAAGCCTTCGAAAGAAAGTTCAATTGAAGGATAGTCTAAGAATTCTTTATGTATTTCAAATTTTTTTTGATAAATCCAATCCTTTTCTTCTACCCAACTTACTTTATTCTCATTCTTTCCTATAAAAGGGTCAGGAATTAAATTATTTTCCATTAAGTCTAAATGAATACATCCAGGGACCTTTCCTTTATACCATTTATTTTCCTTCGATTCCCTAAAAAGCCAAATCCCAGAAAGACTTATCTTTTCCATTTAGTCCCTCCCTTAGTTATAATAAAATTATTATATCAATTATTTTGATGCCTTCAATTGTTGAGCAAGTTTTTTCTTTCTTCTTTTTTCTCTTGCTTTTCTTCTTTTTCTTTTTTCTCTAACTCTCCATTGTCTTCCCATATTTACCTCCCTAATACAAAGATTATATAAATCGTCAAATATTATACCAAAACATGGTATAATTTAACTAAACAAAATTGTCGAGGTGAAAATATGAGTAAATTTGAAATAATAGATCTCACCTTAGAACTTTCACCCGATATGATTTTTCCTGAAGAATCTCATTCTATTTTTAAACTAAGCGAATTAGGCAAGACAAGTTTTTGGAATTCTCCTTTTTATAAAATAGAAATTTCATCTCATACAGGCACTTATATAGAAATTCCTTGGAATGAATTTCCAAAGGATTTCCTTTTAAGGGAAGCTGTTGTTGTAGATTTATCAGAGATTTGGATGAGAGATGTAATTACCGAAGCAAAGTTTGAGAATTTATATATAGATGGGGGAATGGGAGTTATTTTAAAAACAAAATGGTATTCTCGTTGGACATCTGGAGAAATATTTAAAGATTACCCTGTGCTTTCTCTTCCTGCATGCAATATTCTAATTGAAAAAAGAATAAAATTTATTGGAGTCGATTTTCCCATAAGTAAAGAAGCTCATGATTTATTTTTATCTAGAGATATCTTTCTAATTCATAATCTCTATAATCTTCTTTCCATTAAAAAGGAAAAGATTTTTTTAGTAATTGCTCCATTGAGCATTAAAGCTTTAAAAATTATTCCCTCAAGAGTTTTTGCGCTTCAACCTGTTTAATTTTTAGAGTTTTTTTCAATAATGAGAATAGGAATTTCGCCGGGTCTCACCATAAATAGTTTTTCTCTAGCTAGTTTTTCTATAATATACGGATCATTAAGGTTATTAACTATTTCCTTGAGGTCTTCTACTTCCTTAATTAATTTTTCATATCTTTTTTTATTTCTTTCCAGCTCTTTTTTATAATAAAAGTAGTCCTTAATTCCAAAATAAAATGATGGAAAGAGATATAAAATTATAAGAATTAGAAATATTCTATTGTATTTTTTCTTACGTTGTGCGGATAACACCTCTATATATCACCCCTCTTTCAGGATCTATAGTAATTATCTCTCCATGAGATAATTTATCTCTTATCTTTCCTGTGCCAACTATAATTCCTAAACCTTTACTTCTCCAAGGAATAAGATCTGGGGGAAGTTTTCTACTCTCTATAACTAAACCTCTTATTTTATCTAATATAGCAATAAGTTCTGGAAAGAAATCTGAAATAATAAGAATGTCCCCCTCTTGAGCTTTACTAAACACTTCTTTCTCGTTCTCTGGAATACATGCTCTTGCAGTTTTAGTTTCACCACCTAGTCCATGCCCCTTTCCAATGATCTCAGATATTACATGAACTTTTATTAAGTTTGTCATTCCTGAGATTCCCATGGGAATTCCTGCAGTAATTACTACTGTATCGCCACTTTTTATATAATTTTTTTGTAAAAGAATTCTTGTAGATTTCTCAAACATTTCATCGGTAGTATAAAAGACTTCAGTAAGGAGAGGAATTACACCCCAAGATAAGTTTAATCTTCTTTGAACTTCAGGAAAATGAGTTATAGCGAAAATAGGAGAAAAAGGCCTGTATTTTGATATCTGTTGTGCAGTAAAGCCACTATGGGTTGCAGTGATTATAGCTTTTGCTTTTATTTGACGAGATATTTCACATGCAGAATAAGTGATTGACTGAGTTATGTTTTCATCAGAGGGAGGAATTAAAAAGCTTTCATAGGGAAATTCCTCTTCTACTTTTCTTGCTATTTTATCCATCATTTTCAAACTTAAAACAGGATATTTTCCAACAGCAGTTTCATTTGAGAGCATAACTGCATCTGTTCCATCTAATATGGCGTTGGCAACGTCACTAACTTCTGCTCTTGTAGGAGTGGGATTATTTACCATGGAACTTAGCATTTGGGTTGCAGTTATTACTGGTTTTCCTGAAATTCTTGCTTCTTTTATAATTCTTTTTTGTAATAAAGGAACATTTTCATTAGAAATCTCAACCGCAAGGTCACCCCTTGCCACCATAATACCGTCAGAAACCTCTAAAATTTCTCTAAAATTTTGTATAGCTTCTCTTTTTTCAATTTTGGCAATTACTGGAATTCTTGCATTATATAATTCTAAGAACTCTTTTAATTCCAAAATATCTCCAGCTTTTTTTACAAAGGATAAAGCAATGAAATCTACACCTTTTTCTATTCCAAAGAGGACATCCCTTTTATCCTTTTCTGTAAGCGCAGATACCCTTAATTCAGAATCAGGGAAATTTACTCCCTTCTTTTCCCATAATTCTCCACCATGAATTACTCTACATATAACTTTGTCTTTTTTTATTTTCTCTATTCTAAGCTCTATTAAGCCATCATCTAATAAGATTCTTTCTCCTTCTTTTAAATCTTCCGAAAGATAAGGATAATTAATATAAGCTATTTTTTCATTTCCTATACATTCTTCAGAAGTTAAACAGAATTCCTGTCCATCTTCAAGAAAAATCTTTTCTTTTTCAAATTTTCCAATTCTTATTTTAGGACCTTGAAGATCTTGAAGAATGGCAACACTTTTATCTAATTCTTCAGATATTTTTCTTATAAGCTCAATTCTTTTGCCATGAACTTCATAATCTCCATGAGAAAAATTTAATCTTGCTACATCCATCCCACAAGAGATGAGTTCTCTTAATGTTTTTTCATCTTCACTTGCAGGTCCGATGGTACACACTATTTTTGTTCTTCTGAACAACCTTTTTCACCCCTTTATCTCTTTTGTGTAAATTTTTGCTCCCTCATATAAAGCGCCTTCTAATCCAATCTCAAATCCATTCTCATCTAACACTATACATTCTCCATTTTCACAAGATTTATAAAGAAAATAATCAAAAGAAATCAAGGCATGCTTTACCTGCATGCCTTGATAGATTTTTACCGGTTTGTTATTTACGTAAACAGTAATAATTTCAACCATCATTTTATTATAACACTTCTTCCTTCAACCTTTGGAGAAATGGGAGAATATTTCTTTAAATATTCTACAAAGACATCCCTTAGCATATCTCCGTAAACTAAATTTTTTCCCTCTTTGAAAGTTACGAAATTATCTCCACCTGCAGCTAAAAAGTCATTGGTTACTACTTTATATACCTTATCAAGTTCTAAGGGTTTATCTCCAACAAGTACTTCTACAACTCTTTGTCCTATAGGTTTTCTCATATCATATTTTACCTTTAATCCTGATTGTTGCAATATTCCCTTTTCTAAAGTAGCACTCTGCTCTAAAAGTTTTAAGATCTGTGCTCCAGTAAGATCCATGACTACCAATACATTATCAAAGGGAAGAAGAGTGTAGACCAATTCCATAGTAATAGGTCCTTTATTTATATCTGTTCTTATTCCTCCACTATTTTGAAAAGCAATATCTGCCTTTGCTGCTTCTCTCATAGCATCACATATTACATTTCCTACATTGGATTCTTCGTTATAGTTTCTTACTAGATTTACTAAGGTTTCTCCTACCACCTTTGCAAATTCGTCCTTTAATTGATTATTATATTTTTCCACAATTTGAGCTACTTTTTCGTCAAATTTGTTTTCAGGTCCAGCAAAAACAGTTTTTAAGGCATTTTCTTTTGTATAACCTAAAATCATATATGTATCAGGCTGAATTTTTAATTCTAAAACTCCTAGATATATTCCATTATATCCTGCCTGAGTTATGATTACTCCTCTAACTACTACTGGATTAGTAACTACAGTATGACTATGTCCTCCAACTATAACATCAATACCTGATACTTTTTCTGCTAATTTTTTATCCGCTTCAAATCCTAAATGGGAAAGAACTATTACTAAATTTGCTCCCTTTTTCCTTACTTCATCAATTATTTTTGGAAGAACTTCTGCTGGATCTTTAAAAATTAAATTTTGTACATAATCAGGTTTTGTAATATATGCAGTTTCTGGAGTTATTAATCCAATAACTGCAATCTTTAATCCTTTCCTTTCAAGAATTACATAAGGCTTCAAATAAGATGGGTAATTTCCATTTTTATCGAGAATATTTGCAGAAAGATAGGGAAATTTAGAAAGAGAAACTAATTTCTGTAAAGTTTCCTGTCCCCAATCAAACTCATGATTCCCAACTGCCATGGCATCAAAATTAAGAATATTCATTATTTCAACTACAGGTTCTCCTCTAAATATGTTAGATTGGGGTGTTCCTTGAAACATGTCTCCTGCAGAAAGAAGAATAGTTCCCTCAGGATTTTTAGATCTTTCTTCCTTTATCAACTGAGCAAGATAAGCCACACCGCTTACTGGAACTTTTTCACTTATACTTCTCACAGTATATGGAAGAAGTCTTCCGTGAAAATCATTAATATGAAGAATTGTTAAATTTATGCTGGGAACAGACTGAGCAAAAATAAAAGAGAAAAGAATAAAAATAGCTAAGGAGATAATTAAGGATTTTATAAATTTTTTCATAAAATATACCTCCCAGAAAGATTTTATGATTTAATTTTACACTAAATATATATTCTTAAAAATTAAAAATTTTTAAAAAAAAGTTAAAAATTATTAAAATAATTCCTGCTTTTATTACTTCTGGATAAAGCTTATTCCACTCTGCTTGATAATACTCCCTTGTCAAGACTAAGCATAAATGAGCAGGAGACATCATAACTCCAATATAACCACTTATAAAAGAAAAAGTAACCCACTTTATGCTTTCTCCATAGGGTATAAGAGAAAGAATAATAGGAAAGGTTATTCCGATAGAAGCCTGAGTTACTCCAGTAAGAAGTCCCACTAGAAAGGGTAGGGTGAAGAAAATTATAATTAAGGGAATATTTAAGGAAGAAAAGAAGTAAGAAATATCACTAACGGCATTTACTCTTTCCAAAAGTCCCTTAAAAACCATTACCGCAATAATCAACAGTAGATTTTCTATTTTTAGAGATTCTATTAGAGTATTTTTAATTTCTAAAGGAGTATATCTAAAGATCAATAATAAAAGAATTAATATTAATAAAAGAACAAAAAGAATATCAAAATGAAGAACTAAAACAGAAAAAAGAATAATAATAAAAGGCCAGAAAGATGTGAAAAAATTAAATAACTCATTTTTCCAATTACTTTCAGTAACCTCTTCTTTATTTAAAGATAACTTATAAAATCCTATAAAAAGTCCTATAATAAAAACAGCAAGACCATAAGGTAGTGCTTCTTTTATTAATATAGGTAATGATATCCCTGAGAGGGTAGAGGCTAAAATTATTCCTGGATATACAGGAAGAAAAGGTTCCCAAACATGTCTAAACCAGAAATTTAAAAATCCCTTCTTCTCAGGAGAGATATCATTTCCAGAAGATGCTTCTTCTAAGAGAGGCGCAGAGAAAAGGGCTCCTCCAACAGAAGGAAGAAGTCCCATAATCATAGGCATGGAAATTAAGGTAAGTCTTGGATCTTTGATGAGATTTTTTAGGGATTGGACCATATTTTTTAACATTTCTTTATTTCTTAATATATTTTCTAATATGGCAATAAGGTAAAGAACAATAACGATCTTAAGAGTATTCCAAGAAATAGTCGAGGAAAGCGCAGATTTAAATATTTCTATTAATGGAAGACCAAAACTCACACCTAGTATAAAACTTCCACCAAAAAGAGCCCAAACTAAGGGAAGTTTATTTATAATAGCGCTAACAATAAGAGCAAAAATAATAGTTACTTTTAGAAATGCTATCATATCATATCACCTCTATTCTTAGTTTAAATCTATAAAAAGTTTATATGGATAGTATTTTAGCAGTAATTAATCAAAAGAATCAAGAAAAAAGTAAAAATCAAAAATCTACTATTTCTCCCTTATTAGGGAACAATACTTTGCAAAATCCTTTAAACTTTTCAAAAAAGTTTTTATTTTTAGTATGAATAGGAATAAGGATCTCTGGTTTTGAAGATTCAATTATTTCTATAATTCCTTCCTCATGAATATGTCCACTGGCGTGAAGAGGAGATTCTTCTCTTTTTTCTACCAAATTTCCTCTAATCTCTAAATTGAAATATTTCAACCAATTTTCTATTTTTTGTTGATCAATTCTCATCTCTTCGTTGTAGGCTTCACTGGAAGAAAAGATATATACTCCTGAATTGGGAAGAATATCAAGAAGAAGATGAAAATCGTAATAAGAAATACAGAGAATATAGTCCCTAGGATTTTTCTTAAGTTCTTCCGAATTTATGCCTTTTCCTTGAACTCTCATATATCTTTCTATAAGATTTTCCTCCCAAGTTTCGTACCTTCCTTTAGGCTCTAAATAAAAAGTAATATACTCATCCTCTAAAGGATCTGGAAAACCTAAAAGAGATAAAGATTCTAAAAGGTATATATCTTTTAAGGTCAATAATAGCTTTCTTCCTGTTTCTTTTCCTATCTCTAAAAAGGTTATTAATCTATCTATATTTCTAGAACCAAAGTCCGCGATAACATAGCTTTTTGCTGATTTTACAATTCTATATGCAGTTTCTTTCACATCATCTTCTGAATGAAGATTTTTTAAATCGGGATGGGTTCCTTCACATAATAGCACCTTTATGGGAATTTTTTTTAGCTCCTCTAAAAATTTTCTTGTAAGTTCTGCATTTCTCCCATGAATTCTTAAGTCACCAGTGTAAACAATCCAGCCTGAGGATGTTTTAACTCCAAAACTTAATGCTCCAGGAATGGAATGGTCTACAGGAAAAGCTTTTATTTCAAAGGGACCTAATCTTAATACTTCTTTTACTATTTCTAATTCTCTTTCTAATATTTCAAAAGAAGTTTTTCTTTCTATTTTTTTCCAAAAATTGATAATATCAGAATTCAATTTCTCTCCAAATACTGTATATGGTCTTTTTATGAAAACTCCCTTTTCTGTCTGAAGAATCCCATCCTTATATTCTCTTTTCTTAATAAGACAGAAATCTGAAAGATTTTTACTTGTATCTTCTAAACTTTTTATAATTAATGAAGAGGTAAGAGAAGTTATAATAGGAATATCATGAGCAATGTAAGATATATATCCCACATGATCTAGATGGGCATGAGAAATTAAAACACCAATAGGATCGACTTTTCTATAATGATTATGATTTTTAAATTTATCAAAAAGACCAGGCAAAACTAAGTCATCTCTATATAAGCCCTCAAGGGGAGGAATAAGATTTAAATTTAATAGATCATATATTCCTAAGATATTTCTTGGTCTTAAAAACTCATCAAAATATTTTCCTTCTTCATTAAAATTAATTCCAAAATCAAAAAGAATTGAAAAATTATTTTCTTCCAGCAAGATTTTATTTCCACCTATACAATCTACTCCATCATAGAAAATAAGTCTTGCTCCCACCTTTAAACTCCCAAAAGGAAAAACTTAAATATATTTTAACATTTCAAATACTAAAACTAGCTTTTCCAATAAAATAACCAAAAGCTATAACCTCAAGTTTAGGTCAAATATTTATCAAATATTTACACGTCCATAGTTAAAACAATAAAAATTGAAAGCATTAAATATATATGCTACACTTATCTGTAAAATAGACTTAATTTATAGCATAGGTTGAATAATGTTTATTCAAAAAAGATTTTTCAATAAAAGAAGAGAGAAATTCTAAAACTATGAAAGGAATCATATTAGCAGGGGGGACAGGCTCAAGATTAAGACCATTAACGAATGTGACAAACAAACATCTTCTTCCTGTAGGAAGATATCCTATGATTTTTTATCCCATATATAAACTTAAGAAAGCAGGAATTTATGAAATATTGATAGTAACAGGAAGAGAGCATATGGGTGATGTGATAGAACTTTTAGGAAGTGGAAGAGATTTTGGAGTGGAGTTTACGTATAAAGTACAAGATGAAGCAGGAGGGATAGCACAAGCTCTTGGGCTTGCAAGGCATTTTGTAGGAAATGATAGATGTGTAGTAATATTAGGAGATAACATATTTGAAGATGATATAACTCCATATGTAGAGAGATATAAGAAGCAAGAAAGAGGGGCAAAAATATTGTTAAAAGAGGTACCAGATCCTCATAGATTTGGAGTTCCTGAAATAAAAGATGGAAAAATAATAAAAATAGAAGAAAAACCCAAAGAACCAAAAAGTAGATATGCAGTAACAGGGATATACATGTATGACTCAGAAGTTTTTGAAATAATAAAGACTCTAAAGCCATCTGCAAGAGGAGAGCTTGAAATAACTGATGTAAATAATGCTTATTTAGAAAGGGGAACATTAACCTATGATATCTTAAAGGGATGGTGGACAGATGCAGGAACTCCTGAATCTTTATTTAGAGCAAATCATCTTACTCAAGATATAATTTTAAATTTTAATGAAACATGAAAATTGTAATCTTAGGAGCATCAGGACAATTGGGAAAAGAATTTGAGAATTATTTAAGAGGAAAAGAAGAAATTTATGCTCTAACTCATGCCCAATTAGACATTTTAGACTTCAAGAAACTATCTGAAAGCTTAAATAAGATAAAGCCCGACTGTGTAATAAACTGTAGTGCATATACAAAAGTAGACATGGCTGAAGATGAAATAGAAGAATGTTTTAAAGTAAATGCAATAGGAGCGAAGAATGTATCCTATGCATCCTACAAAATAAATGCCAAGGTAATATACTTTAGTACAGATTATATATTTGATGGAAACAAAGATAGTCCATATACAGAGTTTGATGAGCCAAATCCTTTATCTTTTTATGGGAAATCAAAGCTTTTAGGGGAAGAATACACAAAGATATATAATCCAAATCATTTAATATTAAGAATTTCATGGCTTTATGGGATAAACGGAAGAAATTTTGTGAAGACTATAATTCAAAAAGGTATAAAAGAAAGGGAGCTTAAAATTGTAGATGATCAGGTAGGAAGTCCTACATATACCTTAGATGTAGTGAGACAGACATTGAAACTTATAGAAGAAGATAAAGTAGGGATTTATCACTCATCAAACCAAGGAGAGATAAGTTGGTATAAATTTGCGAAGAAGATATTTGAGATATTAAATATAGATAACATAAATATTCTTCCTATAAAGACAGAGGACTATCCAGCTAAAGCGAAAAGGCCTAGATATTCAGCTCTTGAAAACTACCTATTAAAGCTTGAGAATTTAAATATAATGAGAGATTGGGAGAGAGCATTAACTGATTTTCTAAATACCTATGGTTCATTTCTCATAAATTCCTATCATGAAAAAGGAGAAATCAAAAGTGTATAAAAAAACAATACTTGTAACAGGAGGAGCTGGATTCATAGGCTCAAATTTTATACATTACATTCTCCACAAATATTCTGAATATAAAATAATAAATCTAGATAAACTTACATATGCAGGGAATCTTGAAAATTTAAAAGAAGTAGAAAGAAATCCCAACTATTATTTTGTGAAAGGAGATATTTCCAATAGAGAACTTGTAGAGCATATATTTGAAGAATTTAGTCCAGATTATGTAATAAATTTTGCAGCAGAGTCACATGTAGACAGAAGTATAGAAGGGCCAGAGATATTTATAAAAACAAATGTATATGGAACCCATGTATTATTAGATGTAGCGAAAGAATATTGGTATAAAGAAAGTAAAGATGAAGTAAGATTTGTTCAAATAAGTACTGATGAAGTATATGGATCATTAGATCTCGAAAGCAAAGAGAAATTCAAAGAAGAATCTTTATTGAAGCCAAATAGTCCCTATTCTGCTTCTAAAGCAGGAGCAGACCTTCTTTGTAGGGCATACTTTGTAACCTATAATTTTCCAGTAATAATAACAAGATCATCAAACAACTTTGGTCCAAGGCAATACCCAGAGAAATTAATACCTCTTACCATAAAAAGGGCATTAGAAGGAAAAGAAATACCGGTATATGGAAATGGACAGAATGTAAGGGATTGGCTTTATGTAGAAGATAATTGTAGAGGGATAGATATAGTATTACATAAAGGAAGTATAGGTGAGATATACAATATAGGTGGAGGGAATGAATGGAAGAATATTGAGCTTGTAGAGCTAATATGTAAAATTCTTGCGGAAGAGACAGGAAAGAAAGAGGAAGAATATAAGAAATTAATTACCTTTGTAAAAGATAGACCTGGACATGATAAAAGATATGCGTTAAACACTGAGAAAATAGAAAAAGAATTAGGATGGAAGCCCCAATGGAAATTTGAAGAAGCTTTAAGAAAAACAATAAGGTGGTATTTAGAGAAATGGGGAAATTTAAATTTAAAGAAGGGCCAATAAAAGGATTAATAATAATAGAGCCAACAGTTTATAGAGATGAGAGAGGTTTTTTCATGGAAACTTATAATTTAAAGGAATTTAAAGAACTTGGACTAAACGTAGATTTTGTTCAAGATAACCATTCAAGATCTAAGAAAGGAGTTTTAAGGGGACTTCATTTTCAAAGGAAATATCCTCAAGGCAAATTAATAAGAGTAATAAGAGGAAGAATTTTTGATGTAGCAGTAGATATAAGGAAAGAATCAGCTACATTTGGAAAATGGTACGGTATAGAACTATCAGAAGAAAATAAGCTTATGTTTTATATACCTGAAGGATTTGCTCATGGATTTTTAGTACTTTCAGAAGAAGCAGAGGTTTTATATAAGACAACAGAATATTACCATCCAGAAGATGAGGGGGGAATAATCTGGAACGATCCAGATATAGGTATAAATTGGCCTCTTGAGGAAATAGATGAGATAATTCTTTCTGAGAAAGATAAAAAATGGGAAAGATTGAGAAATGTTGTAGTTTTAAACTATAGGGGTGAAGAATATGGAGAAATTTTTTAAGGGAAAATTAGTATTAGTTACAGGTGGTGCTGGATTTATTGGAACAAATCTCGTAAGACGTTTATTAAAAGAAGGAGCTAAAGTTAGAGTTTTAGATAATTTTTTCACAGGATTAAAAGAAAATTTAAAAGATTTAGATATAGAAATTGTAGAAGGGAATGTTGAAAATTTAGAAGATGTTTATAATTCCTTAAAAGATATCGAAATAGTATTTCACCTTGCAGCAAGAAATATCATCGCTTCTACAAAAGAACCTTATAAAGATTTTCTAACAAATGTTTTAGGAACTATTAATATTTTAAAGGCGTGTTTAGAAAAAAATTTTAAAGTTAAAAAAATTGTTTATGCTTCTTCAGTTTCCATATATGGAAATGCAAAGTATCTTCCTATAAATGAGGAAGATTCTAAAATAATCCTAAATCCATATGCTGCTAGTAAGCTTTCAGCTGAAGCCTATTGTTCAGCTTTTTTTGAAACATATGGGATACCAATTAATGTGGTTAGATATTCGAATGTATATGGGCCTTATCAAAATCCTTTAAATCCATATTGTGGGGTAGTATCTAAGTTTATCACGTGGGCATTATCAGGGGAGCCAATTCTAATTTATGGTGATGGTGAGCAAACAAGAGACTTTACTTATGTTGAAGATGTGGTTGAAGCCACATTAAAAGCAGCCACTATTATGCCAGGTTTGACTTTTAATATAGGTTCAGGAATAGAAACAAGTATTAATAAACTTGCCCAATTGATCATAGAACTTACTGAGAGTAAATCTCAGATATTGCATATAGAGAAAAGAGATATTGATGATGTAAGAAGAAGAGTATTAAATATCGAATTTGCTAGGAGGGTTTTACGTTGGAGTCCTAAGATAGATTTATATCAGGGATTAAAAAATACAATAGATTGGGTAAAAAGCCAACTTGCTCTTAATAAATGAGGTGTGAGTATGGTATTTCCTACTTTATCTGTGATTATTGCTAATTATAACTATGGAAAATATATAGAAGAAGCAATTGATAGTGTTATCAATCAAGATTTCCCTAAAGATGAAATAGAATTAATTGTAGTAGATTATGGCTCTAATGATGATTCTATCGAAAAAATTAACAAGTACAAAAATATTATTAAGATTTTTTTACAAAAAGTAACTTATATAGATGCTATAAACAAAGGAATTTCACTCGCCAAAGGAAAATACATAGCTTTTTTAGGATCTGATGATAAATGGAAAAGAGAAAAGAGTAAATTACAGGTTGAATATTTAGACAAAGAAAAGGATATTGGTTTAATCTATTCTGACCTAACTTTGATTGACGAAAAGGGTAGAGAACTATATTCTTCATTTTGGAAATGGCAAAGAATAACGCCTTATAAAGGATACGTTTTAGATAAACTAATAGTGGGTAATTTTATTTCTGGGGGAACTATTATGGTACGTTCGAAAGATAAAAACTTATTTTATCCTATTCCGAAGTCAAAAGGATTCGATAGGTGTGAAGATTGGTGGATAGCTTTTAATATAGCTAGACGATATAAAGTTGATTATATACCATTACAGCTTACATTATACAGAATGCATGATAAAAATATGGTCCTACAAGATTTTAAATATAAAAATATTTATATAAAAAACATAATATCAGAACTTAATGAAGATATAAAAAGAAGAGAAACAATGATAAGTATTATCCTAGAGGACAAAAATTGTTATCTTTCTGAAAAAAAGATACATTTGTTAATTAATTATAATAAAAAAACCAAATTTAAGAAAGAAATATTAGAAAGTAACAGAAAAAATTTACTTAAAAAATTAATTTTGTACTTTAAGAATTATAAGAATTTTATAGAAATTGAAAATTACTTAATTATCTTTAAGGTTGTTATACTTCGACTTAATCCTAAGTTATATAATAAGCTACGAAAATTTAAATTTAAATTATTTAATCCATAAATTTTAGAAAATAATATAATATCTTGATGTTTTTTATGAGAGTTTTGAGAATTTCAATAATTATCCTAAATTACAACGGTTGGCAGGATACAATAGATTGTTTAGAATCTGTATATCAAACTGATTATTCTAATTATGATATGGTTTTAATAGATAATGGCTCTAACGATGATTCCATCGAGAAAATAAAAAAATATTGCTGTGGAGAAATAGAGGTAAAATCAAAATTTTTCGAATATAATCCCAATAATAAACCAATTAGAGTCTTTGAATATGAAGAAGGAATGGAGAATTATGATATTAAAGAATACAAAAGTCTAGATTCAGATAGAAAATTAATACTCATAAGGAATAAAAAAAATTACGGATTTACAGAGGGAAATAATATTGGAATAAGATTTGCTCTAAAAAATCTAAATCCCGATTATATTCTACTCTTAAATAACGATACAGTCATAGAAAAAGATCTTTTGAAAGAATTGGTAAAAACAATTCTTGAAAACTGTAGGATAGCTTTAGTTCAACCCAAAATTATAAGCTATCAGGATCTTTCAATTGATAATTTAGGTTTTTCATGTGATTTCTTAGGTAATACACGTCCTAAAAAAGTTTTAAATAATAAAAATTTGTTTTACTTAAGTGGTGCATGTCTTTTAATAAATACGGATTTTATTTCAGAAATCACTAAAAATGGAGAAATATTTGACAAAGAACTATTCGCTTATTTTGAAGATGTAGATTTATCATGGAGAGCTCGTTTGCTTAGGTATGAGCTTAAAGTTAATATAAATACTATTTGCTATCATAAAGGTTCTAAAACAGTTAAAAAAATAAATTTAAACACTTATTATTTGGATTATAGGAATAAACTTAGAGTTTTCATAAAGAATTTATCATTACCTTATTTATTTATATATTTATTTTTAAGCCTACCAATAAAATTTCTCCTAGCTGTAATAAAGTCAGTTAAAAGTATAATATGGAATATTAAAAACTTAGGAAATACACTTAAATATAGAGTTGCCGTTCAAAAAACTAGAAAGATCTCAGACAAAGAAATATTAAAACGTATGATTTTAATTTTTAATTTTAATAAGGATAGAATAATATTATGAAGCCAAATAATAAAATTTTATTTTTCGCGTATGGACCTCACTATTTTCATAAGGCTATTGCAGATTACCTAAAATGCGAATATTCTGATATTCTTGACTACAAAAAAAGTAATTCTTACAAAGTGATAGCATATTTTATTAATTCCATTTTAGGAAATTATCAAAAATATTCCACTTTTCTTTGCGAGGGAACATTCCTGATTCCTAGTTTGTTTAAATATCTTCCTATTAAAAGATTTAAAAAGAATATAATAAATATTTCTGCAGATCCTTCTTTTTATTATTATATTATTAGAAGAACAAATTTTTTAAAAAGAATTTTATTTAAAAAAGCCTTGAGAAAAGTAGATTTATTCATATGTGTAGGGGAAATGGTGAGTAAATTCTTGAGACAGATCTTTCCTAATGCTAAATATATAATTATATATCCCTATATTGAAGAAGAAAGGTATAAGAAACTTCTTTATATTACTCCTAAAAATCTTTCTAACCACAATATACTTTTTATTTCCAATGGTCCAGATTGGTATTATAAGGGTCTAGATCTTATCATAGATTCTTTCAAGGAAATTAGGAAAGAATTTCATGATTCTAAACTTTTTATACTAGGGCATTGGGATGATAAAATAAAAGAAAAATTTAAAAGCGATGGAGTATTCTTTTTGGGATATAAGAAAGTAGAAGAGTTTATTCCTGAGTGTTCTTTATACTTGCATACAGGAAGAGGAGAAGTTTTTTCTGTAAGCACATTAGAAGCTCTTTTAGGAGGACTTCCTGCTATTGTTTCTGAGTTTACTGGAGTAAAAGAAATAATAAAAGAACTTAATGAAAATTTTGTTGTGCCTTTAGATAGAGAGAAGATAGCTAAAAAGGTCATAGAATATTTCAATCTATCTCTAGAGGAAAAAATTAGATTGTCCAATAGAGCTAAGGAATTAGGAGCAAGATTCACTAAAGATAACTTGAGGATTTTATCAGTTCTTCTTTAGATAAAGACATGAAAATATATGTTATTATAATCCATTATAAAGGACTAAAGGATACTCTAAATTTGCTAGAAAATCTTTTAAATTTAAATTATCAAGATTTTCAAATAGTTCTGATTAATAATAACCCTTCAGAAGATTTAAAAGAAAATTTATTAAAGTTTTTTAAAGATAAGAACTGGAGTAATGAATACTATGTAGAGAGAAATAATAGAATTATTTTTGGATCTTATAATCTTAAATATCCAATTGTCTTAATAAACCAAGAAAACAAAGGTTACGCAGGAGGAGTTAATACTGGTCTTAGGTATGCCTTAGAAAAAAATGATTTTTCGTATGTCTGGATATTAAATAATGATTTAATATTAGACTCGTCTTCTTTAATAGAATTAATAAATTATGCGGAGGAGAAAAAAAAGAAAGGAATAAAAGTTGGTATTATAGGCTCAAAACTCTTGTATTATTGGAATCCTAGAATTTTTCAAGGAATAGGAGGTAGATTTAATAAATATTTAGCCTTAACAAGCCATATAGGAGGTTTTGAAGAAGATAAAGGACAGTATGATAAAGAAATTTACAATATAGATTATGTTATTGGTGCATGTATGTTTGTTCCAAAAGAGTTTATACTAGATGTGGGATTAATGGATGAGAAATATTTTTTATATTTCGAAGATTTGGATTGGAGTGAAAGGGCAAAAAGAAAAGGTTATAAGCTTCTTTATTGTTGGAAAAGTAAAGTCTATCATAAGGAAGGAGAAAGCATAGGTTCAAGTTCAATAGGAAAGGAAAAAAGTGAAATTGCTGATTATTATTGGATGAGAAATAGAATAATTTTTACAAGAAAATTTTATCCGCAATATTTAGTTTTTGTTTATTTGAGTTATCTTGGTGTTTTAATAAATAGAATTAAGAGGAAACAATTTAAAAGAGTTGGACTTATGTTTAAAGCTATAAAGGATAGTAAATGTTGAATCTAATTCTTGACTGTCGCATGATAGATTTCTCTGGAATAGGGACATATCTCCAGAATTTAATACCCTATCTAAATAAGGAGATAAATTTAATTTTTTTAGGAGATAAGGAAAAAATTAAAAAATATGTAGCTAATGAAAGTATTGAAGTTATTACTGTTAAATCTTCGATCTATTCTCCTTTTGAACAGATAGAGCTTCCTTGGAAGATTAGAAAATGTGATATTTTTTGGTCTCCCCATTTTAATGTACCAGTTTTACCAATTAAAGCAAAGAGAAGATTAGTAACGATACATGATGTTTTTCATCTTGCTTTTTCTGGTATATACAATTATTTTGAAAGAAATTATGCAAAATTTCTTGTAAATTCTGCGGTAAGATTATCGGATAGGGTTATTACAGTCTCAAATTTTTCTAAACAAGAAATTATTAAATATACAGGAGTAAAAAGAGAAAAGATTACAGTTATTTATAATGGTGTTGATACTAATATATTCAAGAAATATGATAAAAAAGATCTTAAGAATATAATCTTTAGATATAATCTTCCAGAAAAATTTATCTTATATGTGGGAAATGTGAAACCTCATAAAAATCTTAAAAATACTCTTTTGGCTTTTAAAATAGTAAAAGAGGAAATTGATGATTTAAGTTTAGTTATTGTTGGGAAAAAAGAGGGATTTATAAAAGAAGATATTGAAGTTTTTAATTTATTATCAAAAGATAATGATCTACAGGAAAGAGTTGTTTTTACTGGTTACGTGGAGAAGTTCGATATTCCTAAGATATATAACTTGGCAAGTATACTTGTATTTCCCTCAATCTATGAGGGATTTGGTCTTCCTCCTCTTGAGGCTATGGCATGCGGATGTCCAGTAGTTGCATCAGATATTCCAGTAATTAGAGAGATATGTGAAGATGCTGTATATTATGTAAACCCCTATAATCCTATGGAAATAGCTAAGGGAATCATATCAGTTTTTCAAGACAGAAATTTAAGAGAAAGATTAATTGAAAAAGGCTGGAGAAGAGTTAATAAATTTACATGGGAGGAATCCGCTAAAAAACATTTGGAAGTAATATTAGAGATATGAAAAATTAATAGACTCTTGCATTCATAGAAAGAAGGTTATATAGTTAATCTGAGAGAAAACTTGGAGGAAGGCTGTGTGTCTTGGAGTACCATTAAAAGTGATAGAAATAAAAGATGATAATGTTGCTCTTGTAGATATGGGAGGGGCTACTATTGAAATAAGTACTATTTTTACCCCAGAAGTTAAAATAGGAGATTATGTGATTGTCCATGCTGGATTTTCAATAAGTATTCTTTCTCAAGATGAAGCAGAGGAGGTTCTTGAAATTTTAGAAAAATCTTAGTAATGAAAGTGAAAGATTTTGTAGAAAGGATAAAGGATATATCGAAAAAAGAAATAAATATAATGGAATTTTGTGGAACCCATACTCATGAGATTTTTAGATATGGAATTAGAGAAATTTTACCAGAAAATATTCATCTTTTCTCGGGTCCTGGGTGTCCTGTATGCGTAACAGCAGAAGAAGATATTGATTATATCTTATTTCTCTCAGAAAATTACAATTTTGGAATAATTACTTTTGGAGATTTAATAAATGTTCCAGGTTCCACGGGAAGTTTAAATTATTTAAGAGCAAAGGGAAAGGAAGTAATTGTTATATACTCTCCCCTTGAGGCATTAAATATAGCTAAAAAAAATAAAAATAAAAAATATATTTTAGTGGGAATCGGTTTTGAGACTACAGCTCCTAACTTTGCTTATACTTTAATAAAAATAAAAGAAGAAAATATTCCCAATTTATTCTTTCTTTCTCTTCATAAATTAACTCCTCCTGCTATTAAGGCAATACTTGATATGGGAGAGGTAAAACTTGATGGGATTATTGGTCCAGGACATGTATCTACTATTATTGGAAGAAAAGGATGGGAAGAGGTTTTTAATCAATATAATATTCCCTTCGCAATTACAGGTTTTAAACCTGAAGAAATTTTATATGGCATATATCTTTTGGTAATTACTATTGAGGAAGGAAAAGCTTCTCTTATAAATGCCTATAAAAAGAGCGTAAAAGAAGAAGGTAACAAAAAAGCTTTAGATTTCATATATAAGGTTTTTAAAAAAGGACCTGCAAAATGGAGAGGGTTTGGTATTATTGATAACAGTGGTCTTATACTAAAAGAAGAATTTGAAGATATCGATATAAGAAAAATTTATCCTGTAAAGATTGAATCTAAGGGGAATTTATTATGTAAATGTGGTGAGGTACTAAGAGGTGTATTAAAACCTCCAGAGTGTCCCCTTTATGGAAGGATATGTACTCCTGAAAATCCAAAGGGTCCCTGTATGGTTTCTTCTGAAGGGACATGTTCTGCTTATTATATTTATGGGGGAAATAGATGGAAGAGATAATTCTTCTTTCTCATGGAAGTGGAGGAGAACTGACAAAAAGGCTTATTGAAGAGGAAATTTTAAAATATTTTGGAAATGAAATATTAGGTGAGTTATTAGATTCAGGAGTTTTTAATATAGAAGGAAAGATTGCTTTTACTACTGATTCTTTTGTAGTATCTCCTATCTTTTTTAACGGAGGAGATATAGGAAAACTTTCTATTTATGGAACTGTAAATGATTTATCGGTAATGGGAGCAAAACCTTTATATTTGAGTGTGGGATTTATTATTGAAGAGGGTCTAACTTTAAATGAATTTAGAAAAATCCTCCAATCTATGAGTAATGCAAGTAGGGAATGTGGAGTAAAAATTATTACAGGGGATACAAAAGTTGTAGAAAAAGGAAAAGGGGACAAGATTTTTATAAATACAACTGGCATTGGAATAATAGAAAAAGATTTGGATTGGAGAGGGAGAAAAATAGAGGAGGGGGACTTGATAATTGTTAATGGAGGAATTGGAGAACATGGGATTTCTCTAATGCTTCAAAGATTAGGAGTTAAAATAGGAGAAGAAATAAAGTCAGATCTTGCTCCTTTAAATTCTCTAACTTTACCTCTTCTTTCATTTTTTAAAGGAATTAAATTTATGAGAGATCCCACAAGGGGTGGAGTTGCGGGAGTTTTAAATGAGGTTGCTCAGAGATATAATGTGGAAATAGAAATTGAAGAAGAAAAGATTCCTCTAAAGGATTGGGTGAGATCTGCAAGTGAGATTTTAGGCATAGATCCTCTTTATTCTGCTAACGAAGGAAAGGTAATTATTATAGTGACAAGGGAAGAAGGAGATAAAATTGTTGAATTTTTGAATAAACATGAACTAGGAAAAGAAGGAAGAATTATTGGAGAAATTAAAGGTAAGGGAAATAAGGTGTATTTAAGGACTAAGATTGGTACAAGAAGAATTTTAGATCCATTAAGAAAGGATCTCCTTCCAAGAATATGTTAAAGGATAATAAAGAATTTTTAAAAAGAAATCTACTTTTTGATGGTGCTATGGGGACAGAGCTTCAAAGAAGAGGTCTTCCCATAGGAATACCTCCAGAGCTTTGGAATATGGATAATCCTAATATTGTTGAGGATATCCATAGAGATTATATTTCTTCTGGGGCTATGGTGATTGAGACTAATACTTTTGGAGGAAACAGGTTAAGATTAAAAAGAAAAGATCTAGAGGGAAAAGTTAAAGAAATAAATAAAAGGGCAGTAGAGATTGCATTAAAATTTAAAAGTAAGGGAATATTAATTGCAGGGTCGGTAGGACCTTTAGGAGAACTTATTGAGCCATATGGGGATATTAC
The DNA here is from genome assembly GCA_025060475.1 of Dictyoglomus sp. Taxonomy (NCBI): domain Bacteria; kingdom Pseudomonadati; phylum Dictyoglomota; class Dictyoglomia; order Dictyoglomales; family Dictyoglomaceae; genus Dictyoglomus; species Dictyoglomus sp. The sequence continues at coordinate 123,026 of JANXBZ010000002.1, forward strand.
AGAAGAAGAAGCAGAAGAGATTTTTTCTGAACAGATAGAAATATTGAGAGATTCAGGGGTGGACTTTATTCTTATAGAGACCATGATTTCCTTGAATGAAGCGAAAATAGCCTTAAGATCCGCAAAAAGGTTAGGATGTATAGTAGGTGTCACTATGAGTTTTGAATGGGGAGCAAAGGGTGGAAGAACTCCCTTTGGAGATGAGGTAGAAATATCTATGAGGGAGTTGGAAAAGGAAGGGGCAGATTTTGTGGGAGCAAATTGTGGAAAAGGAATTGAAGATATGAGAAAAATAGCACCTATACTTAGAAAGTCAACAAATCTTCCTATTTTAATACAGCCCAATGCAGGTATGCCTCAAATTATTAATAGAAAATTGGTTTATTCAGAATCTCCCTCTAATTTTGCAGTTTTTGTTGAAGAAATGTTAGATTTAGGAGTAAATTTTATTGGGGGATGTTGTGGAACAAATCCTGAATTCATAAAGGAAGCTTATAAGATTTTTAAAGAAAAAGGTAGAATATAATGGGGAGGGAATATCCCTCCCCTATAATTATTCTTCTGTTAATTCAAAATCATCAATCCAGCCCCAATTTCCTGTATTACCATCAACTATAATACTAATTTTACATTGACCGTTGGAAACTTTTATTCCTTTTATAGTAGGATTACTCCATTTAAGCCATCCAGTATTTACAATATCTAGAATCAAATCTTCTCCTCCATATTCGCTTACTTTAAGTTTCAGAATATTCTCTCCTCCTCCACCTTGAATCCAAAAACTTACTTTGTAATTTCCATTTTTCAGTCCCTTAATTAGTTGGTACATTTCAAATTTAAATGGCTTATCAAGCCAATAATTTACTGCATATTCTCCAGATTTAGCATTCTGAGGAGGACTTGCTTTAACTACTTTTACTGCAGTTCTATCTCCTACTACTATCCAGGGATCAAAACTTCCTGACTCGAAACTTGGATTCTGAACAAAATTCTTTTCTCCAATAACAGTTATTTTTGCAAATACATTAATATTTACATCTCTGGCAACACCTTTTATTTTAAAGGTTCCTGGTGTAGAAATTAATGATTTATCAATCTCTTCCCATGTAACTGGAATTGATCTTATAGAATCATCAGAAAATAAGATTTTAACCTTTTCAGGAAGTCGCGGTATTTCGCCTGTAGAAGTTTTTATATTTACGTCAGAAAGCAATTCCCTGGGTTCAGGCTTTATGTAGGATTTTCCATAAACAAGATTAAAAACATCTAGGGAGGGTAGAGCATTCCCATTAAAATCAAATAAGGCTTGATTTTCCCAGGGATTTCCTTCTCCAGTTTTCCAACCTGCTCCCTTTACAGGTATCCAACATCCTTCCCAGTAAAATATTCCTAAGCCTCTTTTGTTGGGAACTTGAGCAACAACTTCCATAATGTCTCTTATTGCAGTAGCCTGCCCCTGAATTGTTGCTTTATATCCTCCCATTACTTCCATATCTCCCCCAAAAATATTGGGATGTCCATCCACGTCTTGTAAGGTCCATGCATAAGCAGTTTCAAGAATTACTACATCCTTGTTAAATCTTTGGGAAATATCATTTAAGTTTGCTTTTAATTCTTCGAGAGTTCCATGCCAGTAGGGATAATATGATACTCCAATAATGTCAAAATCTACCTTTCTTGCTACCATTTCTGCAAAGAACCAGCGATATAAAGAATTATTCCCACCATCGGATAAATGAAGAGCAATTTTAATAGACTTACTTATTTTTCTCACAGCGCTGATTCCAGCATTTAGTAGTTTTACAAATCCATCAAATCCTCCTACATTTACCCCAATAAGTTGTCCATCAGGCCATAAAAATCCATTGTTTATTTCGTTTCCTAATTGGACCATATCAGGAAGGGCATTATTCTTTTTCATGTAATCTAAAACTTTAGTAGTAAAATTAGACACTTCTTTAACTAAGGATGTTCCTTTTAAATCTTTCCATGCTTTTGGCTTTGTCTGTTTTCCTGGATCTGCCCACCAATCACTATAGTGAAAATCAAGACATACCTTTAATCCTAAAGCTTTTGCTCTTTGAGCAATTTTTGTCATTTTTATGTAATCACAGTTTCCTCCTCCTAGGGGTTGTCCCTTCTCATCATAGGGATCATTCCAAACTCTTAATCTTATCCAGTTTACTCCATGGTCCTTTAATATCTTAAGAGGATCCTTTTCTATGCCATTGTCGTAAAATTTACCACCATTCTCTTCAATCTGATAAAGCATTGAAACATCAATTCCTTTAATAAAATCTGGTGGTAGATTCTCAATGGGATTTACAAATATTTTGGTTTCTGAAAATCCTGGTACAAGAAAGGAAACTAGTCCCAACATGGTCATTATTTTAAATATTGAGAAAAGTTTATTGGATCTCATGAATTTCACCTCCCTTTATCCCTTTACTGCTCCCTTAGTAAGTCCAGAAACTATATATCTTTGAAGGGAAAGGAATAAAATAGTCATAGGCAACATTCCAAGAAGGGCAGCTGCTGTGAATAAGCCCCATTCTGTAAGATATGGTCCTGAGGAGAAGGTCCAAAGTCCAATAGCATATGTATAATTTTTGGCATCTCGCAATATAATTCTTGCAAAGATGAATTCATTAAAGACACTCATAAAAGTTAAAATTACTACTACTGCGAGAATAGGTCGAGCAAGGGGAATAACTATCTTATAAAAGGTTTGAAATCTTGTGGCACCATCAATCATTGCGGATTCTTCTAAAGAATCAGGAATGGTGTCGTAAAATCCTTTGATTATATACATGTTATATGCAATGTTGCCAAGATAAACAAAGGTAAGTCCTGTTAGAGTATCCAAGCCTAAAAAGGGAATAAACTTCCCTAATAAATTGAGAAGGCTATATATAGCGATCATATAAACTGCACTGGGAAACATCTGGATTAGAAGAAGAGTCATTATTCCATATCTTCTTCCCCAAAATCTTAATCTGCTAAAGGGATAGGCAGCAATGGAGCATATGATGGTGGTTATAATTGCAGCAAAACCAGCAACAAAAATTGAGTTTCTAACCCATCTTAAGAAATAATGTTTTGTTTTCTGCTTCCATATTTGATCGATTCTAAATAATTCTCCATCAATTCTATTTAAATGCCCCTTAATTTCTCTGTAGGGTAGTAGATCCATTAGATCTCCTGCCTTTTTGGAAACAATATTCATATTGGGGCTCACAAGGTTCACATAATCAGTTTTGGCAATATTATATAATTTATCTAAAATTTCTGGTTTTATGGACATCTTTTTTAAGATTAAATCTGAAAGATAGACTTGGGTTTTCTCCATGGTTTTATTAAAATTCCTTGTGAAAAGATCAAATTTTTCTAAAAATGTACTATATTCCTGAAACCATCTCAATTTATCTGCAGAAGATTCTATTTTAGACACTAATTCATCTCTATCAAAATTCATGATATAGTTGCTGACAAAATCTCTAAATTCCCCCTCTATAGGTGCGCAAAGGATGATTAAATCTTCAAAATTTTTAGTGTTTTCAATATCTTTTATCTTTTCTTCTAATTTTTTTAAGAAATTAGAAATTTCTAAATCTTTAGAAAGAGGTTTTAGTTCTTCTTCCTCTTCTTTTATTTCTGTTCCCAAAATTTCCTTTTGTATTTCTAAAAACTCATTTTCTTGTTCTAATAAAGCCAATTTTCTTTCTTCCTTTTTAAGTTCTTTAATGTTATATTCAAGTTTAGAAATCGATGGGGAAATCTTAGAATTCAATTCTCTTATGCTTATATATATTTCCCTTGATTGATTAAGCAAAAGATTTTCTTGCTTCTTCAAGTTACTATAAAGATTGTTTAAGGAATTTAAAGTCTCAGAAAGATCAGGATATTTTTCAATCTTTTTGATAATATTTTCTAAAATATTTAGAGACTTCGATAAAAAATTATCCTTTTTGATATCTATAAAAGACGCAGGCAAGATATTGGAATTCTTAGTTAGGCTCTTATTTAGGAATTCAATCTGTGGATTTATCTTATAACTAAATTCTTTATTTATGTTAAGAATATTTTCTTGTAAGGATATGTAATTATTTTTAATTTTGCTTATCTCTATAGAGTTTTTCTTTATTCTTTCAGAAATTTCATAAAGCCTTTCTTTAAGTTTTTTTAAAGAGGTATTATTTTCTTTTAGATTATTTCTTAGGGATTTTTCCTTAGAAATCTTTCCTTCTAAAAATTTTTTTAATTCTAAAAGTATTGATAAAGTTCTTTTTTTAATTTCTTCATTTTTAGAAGAAAGAAAGTTATTTACTTTATCAAAGGATTCTTTAGAATATATATACCTTTCTTGAGTTTCCTTTATATAATTTTGTAATGCCTTTAAATCTTCTTCTATAAGTCTATTAATCTTCTCATCCTTCCATTTATCATAAGGCGGTGTTCTTAAAACTAAGTTTTGGAGTTCCTGTATAAGAACAGGAATATTTTTCTCGGGTGCTATTAAGTCTATATAGTGTTGAAGGGTTAATCTTGAAGAAAAAATCTTTGTTGAGAAAGCAGCCTCGTCTCTTCTTATGGAAGTTGATACCACCCAAATTATGGGAAAGAGAATTATAGGGATAACAATCCATAAAATTAAATGAGTTAATAAACTTTTTCTTCCTTCTCCAACCATTATTGTTCACCTCTTATCTCTTCAAAAGCTCCTGATAGCTTAAAATTCATAAGACTAATTCCTGCAACTAAGAAGAAAATAAGAATGGCTATAGCACTAGCAAATCCAAATTCCTGTCCTCGCCCTTCAAAAGCTAATTTATATACATAGGATATTAAAATATCAGTATGTCCTGCGGGAGTTGTCGCCCCAACCATAGGGGGACCTCCAGCGGTTAAAAGATAAATAAGGGTAAAGTTATTAAATGTATAAGCAAAACTACTGATAAGTAAAGGAGCAACAACTGCAAGAAGTAATGGAAAGGTAATATACCAAAATCTATGCCATTTTCCAGCCCCATCGATAGCTGAAACTTCATAGAGCTCATCGGGTATTCCTTGAAGAGCTCCTAAGGAAACGGTCATCATATAAGGAAAAGTAAGCCAGGTATTAACAGTTAAGCATATAACTTTAGCCCAGAAGGGATCATTAAACCATTTTATCGGTTCCATTCCTAAAAAGGGAAGGATTATTTTATTAAGAATACCGTAGGTTTCATTGAAAATACCATTTCTCCAAGTCAAGACTGATATGAAATAGGGAATAGCCCAAGGAATAATAAGTAATGTTCTATAAAGATTTCTACCTTTTAATTTTCTATTATTAAGAACTAAGGCAAAGGAAAGTCCTAAGGAGAAAGAAAATAAAACTGTTAATAAAGACCAAATTATAGTCCATAGGAAAACTCTGAAGAATGGTCCTGAAACTTGTTCGTCTGTTAAAATTCTTGTAAAATTTTCAAATCCTACAAAAGCGGAATAACCTACAAGAAAAATTCTATTTCCCTTATCATCAATATCATAAAAAGATCCCTTTTCTTCAATAATAGTTTTTTTTGTCTTTGTATTGATAATTACAAGTTTTGTTTTTGTTTTACCATCTTCTCCAATATTTTCATAAGATAACCTATAAAGTCTATCTACTATAAAGAATTTCCATCTTCCATCGTTGTCTATTTTTACTCCTAAAATTTTTCCTGTCTCTTTATCTACATATTCCGTTTGAATTAGATATTTCTGGATAATTAAGGTAAAGTAGTAGAAATTTTTCTCAAGTTCAGGATTATCTAACATAAATATAGGTTTATAAACTTTATTAGAAGTTGAAATGAAATCAATATTATCGATGTTGAAGGGATAAGGAGAAACCTCAAAGGTTTTTCCATCTAAGTCAAAAATTTTATTTTTTATCTTTGTAAGCTTTCCCTCTCTTAAAAGAATTTCTCTTCCCCTTTGTTTTTTAGGGAGAGGAATCCCTCCTATATAATATTCTTTATCAATCTCAAAAATTATTAAAAAATCATCAGTGGGCTGAGAATCTTTAAAAACAGAAAAAATTTTAAACTTTATAGGCTTTTCTTCTAAAATGTATGTATAGTTCGGATCATAAAGAAGCCTTTCTATAGCTTCTTCTCTTGTAAAAATATGGCCCGTTCCATAATTAGTAAAGGCAGTTTTGATAGTAAAATAAATGGGATAAAGAACAAGAAGAAATAAAAAAATAAGAGCAGGAATTGTATATCTATAAGGATAAGCTTTAGGATTTAAAATAAAGAAATCTATAAGAATAAGAGCAGAAAGAAGAACAATCCCCAGCTCATAATAGGCATTTCGGATTAGGTAAATTCCAAATAATAAAAAGATAGCATTTAATAATGCTAATATAAACCATAAGAGGATTTTTAATATTTTAACCACTTATCTTCTCCCTCCTAAAAATTGAAAGCCCAAGGGGATTACCCTTGGGCTTTTTTTCTTAAATTTTATTTTTTAATTTGAGCTCTTATTGTTTTTACTGCATTACTTAGTGCTTCTTCAGGCGTTGCTTTTCCATTTACAACTAAATTAAGAGCATCATTCATAGCGCCCCAAACTGCAGCCATTTCTGGAACATTAGGCATAGGAATTCCATTAGAAGCACTCTTTGTAAATCCAACAATATCAGGATTATCCTTTACAAGAGCAAGTACATCCTTTCTTGCAGGCAGTCTTGGATCTGCAAGATAAATCTTATGCATAGTATCCTTTGTGGCAATAAAGTTTATAAGAAATTCTCTAACAAGAACTTTATTGGGAGATTTGGCATTTACCATAAATCCTTGGACACCCACGAAAGGCTTTGCAGGAACTTTTGCTTCTAAATTGGGAATAACCGTTACTCCATAATTTACTCCTGCGTCTTTATAGGCTTTTACTGCCCAAGGACCATTGATAATCATTGCTGCTTTTCCTTCTTTGAATAAAGAATCCATAATTTGATAGTTATCTCCAGGACTTAAAATTCCTTCATCTACTAATCTTTTCCATAATTTTACACCCTTTATAGCTCCTGGGGTAGCAAGTCCAATATCTGATACATCAAGTCCTGTGGGAGTATCTTTAAATACATATCCACCATAACCAAAGATAACAGGTGCTACGTAATAAAATTCAGCTGCGCTAGTAACGAATCCCTTCACTTTACCTTTATATGCAGTATTTATCTTCTTCGCAGTAGTAATTAAACTTTCCATAGTTAATGGTGGATTTTTTACATAATCTTTATTATAAATTAAGGCAATAGCCTCCATGGCATAGGGTAGACCATAAAGCTTTCCTCCATAGGAAAAAGCTTTTAAGGCAGTATCATAAAATTGTTTTATATCCTTGAATTCAGGAATAGGCTCCAATAATCCATTAACTACTAACTCACCTACCCAGTCATGAGCGCCAACAATAATGTCTGCACCTTTTCCTAGAGGGGCAGCTGTTAAGAAATTAGGTTTTATAGATCCAAATTCTACATATTGAACTTCTACAGCAACTCCGTACTTTGCTTTGAATTCTTCTCCTAATCTCTGAAGAATGTCTACCTGCTTTTCAGAGCACCAAATGGTTATTTTTGTGGCTTGAGCAGAGGTTAAAGAGAAAACTATTAAGGAAAGTATCAAAAATAAAAGGCTCAATTTTCTCATTTAAGAAATCCTCCTTTCATTGAGATGTATTTTTCAGGGGGAAGATTTTTTAAAAATTTATCGTCTCACCTCCTCATCTTGATTTTAAACCACTTTTAAACCAATTTAATGCCAATTTATAATATCATTCTATAGAATTTCTGTCAATAAAGTAAAATCAAACTTTTTTAAGGGTTTCCCTCAAGATTAGTTTTGCAGGAATTAAAATCCTTTTGCTTTGTAAAGTTTTTCCAGAATAAATACTATTAATTATGTGGATTATCTCTAAAATTATACTCTTTACATTCCAGTCAAAAGTAGTGAGGGATGGAACAACTTCGCTTGCTAAAGGTATATTATCACAACCTATTATAGAAATTTCCTCTCCAATCTTTATCCTTTTTTCTCTTAATCTTTGTATCAATCCAATTGCCATCCAGTCATTAGCAGTAAATATTCCTAAGGGATTTTTAATGTTATTAAATCTTTGGAGAATAACTTCTCCGAGTTCATACCCGGAATTCCAATTCATTTTTCCCTCTAGGATCTCATAGTAAATTTTTGTTTCTTTCTTTAACCTATCAATAAAACCAAGTTTTCTTAGATAAGGAGCAGTATATTTTTCAGGGCCTGCTAAATGAATTAAATTTCTAAAACCATAGTTTATTAATATCTCTCCTGCAATCCATCCAATTTTATAATCATCAATAGATACTTGAATTATTTCATCGTGAGCTAAATATTGTTCAATGGTTATTATAACATTGTAAAATTCTTTTATTTTTCTCATCAGATCCTCATTAATAAGGCCAACAATAATTAAAGGAATATCTTTTTTATGTAGATTGTCAATATTTGCAAATATTATATTTATATCTTCTTTTGAAGACAGTGAACTTAGTTCTAGAAAAAATTTTGTATAAAAAGGATCATTTTTCTTTATGTCAGGAGAATATATTATGTGTATATCTTTTTCCTTAAGTTTGGGTACTATATATGTCCCTTTACCTTGAAATTGAACTATTACTCCATTATTTATAAGCTCTTTTATAACAGAACGAATAGTAGTTCTACTTACGTTGTATTTTTCTGCCAAGTTTCTTTCTGATGGTATTCTAACATAATTTTTTCCTCTATTTTTTTCTATGAACTTTAATATCTCATTTTTAATTTTTTCCTTTATTAATGGGGAAATTTTCACAAAATTTTCTCCCTTCTACCAATTTATGCCAATTTGATACCATTATAGCATAAAAGGTACCATAATTGGTAGAAGTCGTCAACAAAAATAAATTTATTTCTTTTCTTTTCTCTATAAATGATATAAAATTTTTAAGTTGTATGACAAAAAAGCCACTATTAAGACATATAAAAGAATTTTTAAAAGAACATAAGAAAGATTATTTAAGGGGAGTTATAGCTCTTCTCTTAACGGATATATTTCAGCTTATAATTCCCAAGTTTCTGGGTTGGGGTGTTGATAGCTTAAAAAAAGGTTATTTTAGAATAAAAGAAATTTTAATTTACTCTCTTCTTCTTGTTGTTTTTGCTACTTTAACTGCTTTATTCAGATATTTCTGGCGAATGTCAATAATTCCTGCATCAAGAAAACTTGAGGCAAAAATTAGAGAAAAATATTTTTCTCATCTTCAAAGACTGTCAATAAATTATTTTAACTATCGTAAAACCGGTGAATTAATGGCTTTAGCTACTAATGATTTAAATGCAGTAAGAGAACTTTTTGGATTTGGTATTATAATGTTTTTTGATACTTTATTCTTAGGAATATTAAGTATTATTTTCCTTTTAAGTATAAATATAAAGCTTACTTTATATTTGTTGATTCCGCTTCCTTTAATAACCTTCTCTATATTCTTTTTTGGGAGAATTACTCATCAAAGATTTAAATATGTTCAAGAAGGATTTGCTCGATTAACGGATAAGGTAGAAGAAACTATTGCAGGTATTAGAGTTGTAAAAGCATATGTACAAGAAGAGGGGGAATTAAAAAGTTTTTTGGAAAAGTCAAAGGATCTTTTAGAAAAAAACATTAAATTGGTTAAGGTGTGGGGATTTATGTTTCCTTCTATAGAGCTTTTGGCAGGCTTGTGTGTATTAATTATATTTTATTATGGGGGCTTATATGTTTTAAGGGGAGAAATTTCTTTAGGAGATTTTATAGCCTTTAATGGATATATAGGACTTTTAATATGGCCTATGGTTGCTCTAGGGCAGGTGGTAAATGTTTTTCAGAGGGGAAAAGCATCCTTGGAAAGGATAAATGAGGTTCTTGATGAAACTCCTGAAATTAGAGATTGTAAAGATGCTATCTATAAAGAGAGATTAGAAGGTAAAATTTCATTTAAAAACGTTTATTTTTCTTATTCTTCTAATAAATCATGGGTTTTGGAAGATATATCCTTTGAGATTTCTCCTGGAAAATTCTTAGGAATAACAGGACCTGTAGGTTCTGGAAAAACAACCCTTGTGAGTCTTATTCCCAGATTGTTTGATATAAATAAAGGAGAAATTTTTATTGATGATATTCCTATTAAAAGATTATCCCTTAATTCTCTAAGAAAAAATATTGGATTTGTGCCTCAAGATAATTTTCTTTTCTCTGATACCATTGCTAATAATATAAAATTTGGTAACTTAAGTATATCTGATGAAAAAATAGAAGAATTAGTAAAACTTACTGCTTTAGATGAGGATATTAAGGATTTTCCTTATGGATTAGACACGGTTATAGGAGAGAGAGGAGTTACATTGTCAGGAGGACAAAAACAAAGGGTTGCCTTGGCAAGAGCATTAGCTTTGGATCCTCCTATTCTTATTTTAGATGACGCCTTATCCGCAGTAGATGCTCATACTGAGAGGAAAATTCTTAATAATTTAAGAGAAATAAGAAAAAATAAAACCCTTATTGTAATTGCCCAGAGATTATCGGTAATTCAGGATGCGGACGAAATAATTGTTTTGAAAGATGGAAGGATTATTGAAAGAGGAAATCATAAAGAGTTAATGAGGTATGGGGGATTTTACGCAAGATTATATGAGCAACAGCAATTGGAAGCAGAATTAGAGGAAAATTTATGAGAGATTATTTTGAAGAACAAGAAATATTAGGAAAAGCATACGATGCGCGTTTAATGAAAAGGCTCCTAAAATATGCAAAGCCTCATATAAGAGGAATTCTTCTTGCTATAATTCTTATATTTTTGATAACTATAGGAAAGATTTTAAATCCATATATTATCAAAAATGCCATTGATGTATCCATTAATCCTTTTAAGGTAATAGTAATTCAGGGTAAAGAAGAGAAAGTTTATATAATTGATAAAAATAAAAGAGAAATGATTAAAAGGGAAGATTGGGAAAAACTTTTAAATAAATATCCTGTTAAAAAATATAACAATGATTTTTATATATTAGAAAGAGATTTAGATAAGTTTTCCATAGAGGATAAAAGGATATTAAGAACATGGGATTTTAAAATTCTTATGGAATCTGCAATATTGTATTTTATTATAATCTTTGGGATCTTTCTTCTTACGTATACTCAAGTTTATATCCTTCACTTAACTTCTCAAAAAATTATCTATGATATAAGGAAAGATATTTTTCATCATTTATTAAGACTTCCTATAAGTTTCTTTGATAGAAATCCTGTGGGAAGACTGGTCACAAGAGTTACCAATGATACGGAGACTCTTCTAGAAATGTACAACTCTGTAATTACAAGCTTTGTTGTTGATATTTTTTTAATTATTGGATTAAGTATATTTATGTTCATCTTAAATTGGAGATTAGCGTTAATTGTTATTTTATCGATTCCTATAGTGGGGTATATGAGTTTTATATTTAGAAAATATGCAAGAGAAGCTTATAGAGATTTTAGAATTAAATTGGCTCGTGTCAATGCTTATCTTGCAGAACATATAAATGGTATTAGAATAACCCAACTTTTTGCAAGGGAGAGAGAAAACGAAAAAGAATTTAGGGAAATAAACAATAGTCTATTAAAGGCCCAATTGAGATTTATATTTGTTAATGCAGTTTTCAGACCCTTAGTAAGTGCACTGGGAAGCTTTGTCGTTTCCGCTTTAATATTTTTTGGAGGAATACAAATACTAAGTAATAAAATTAGTTTTGGACTACTTTTTCTTTTTATCTCATACCTAGATCTATTCTTCAGGCCAATCCAAGATCTTGCAGAAAAATACGACATTCTTCAGAATGCTATGGCGTCATCAGAAAGAATATTTTTATTATTGGATGAACCTGTAACAATTAGTTCTCCTAAAAATCCTATAAGATTGGGAACGATAAAAGGAAGGATAGAATTTAAAAATGTTTGGTTTGCTTATGATAAAGAATGGGTTTTAAAGGATGTTTCTTTTGTTATAGAACCTGGAGAAAAAGTTGCCTTTGTTGGTCTTACTGGAGCAGGAAAGACTTCTATTATAAATCTTATTACTCGTTTTTACGATATTCAGAAGGGAGAAATATTAATTGATGGAATAAATATAAAAGATTTAAGCTTAGAGGATTTAAGAAGTCAGATAAGTGTTGTTCTTCAAGATGTTCATCTTTTTGCTACAAATATTTTACATAATATCAAACTATATAGAGAGAATATTCCCTACGAGAAAGTAAGAGAGATTTCAAGAATTGTAAATGCAGAGGAATTCATTTTAAAACTTCCTCAGGGTTATGAAACTCCTGTTCAGGAAAGGGGATCAACTTTATCTGCAGGACAAAGACAATTATTATCTTTTGCTAGGGCTTTAGTATCAGATCCTAAAATACTTATATTGGATGAGGCAACCGCGAATGTAGATACAGAGACAGAAAGGCTTATTCAAGATGCTCTTAAAAAAATAATAGAGGGAAGAACAAGCATTATTATTGCTCACAGGTTATCTACAATTCAGGATGTAGATACCATATATGTTTTACATAAAGGGAAAATTGTAGAAAAAGGGAATCATCAGGAGCTATTAAGAAAAAAAGGATTATATTATCATCTTTATCAGATTCAGAATTCAAATTTTATAAAAATGTGATTTTTAGCACATGTTTTTTAAATAAATCTTCGATATAATAGAATATCTTAGAAAGAGTAGGAGAAGTTTTATGAAGAGATTATTTATAATAATTTTCCTTTTTTTATTTTCTTTCTATTCTACTGCTCAAGAAATTTTAGATATTACTTTAATAAAAGTAATAAAACTAGGTAATGAATCGGTAAATTTTTTTAAAATTTTAGGAGATATTTTATTCTTTTCTCAAAAAGATTTCCTAGTTTTATATAGTATAAAAGAAGGAAGAGAAATAAATAGGATAAGAGTAAGATCTTCAGCGGTTAAAGAAGGAGAAAATATATTAGTTACAAACTTTCAACCTCTTGACACGGGAAAGGTAATTGCAGTAAATAATGAACCTTATTTAACTATATTTGATTATATAAAAAGAATAGAAACTCCTCTTTCTTACAACAAAGTAAATACTTTAAGAGAAAACACAAAGGTTCTAACAACTCAAATTGAAAAAATAGAAGATTTAATTATATCGCCCTTAGGTAACTTTATAATAGAGAAGGTTAACTTTAAAACCTTTTTGTTAGGCGGGTTTATTCAATTAGATGAGTGGTATGAATATAATATATTAACCTTCCCAAAAAGGGAGAAATTATATTCCCTAAGTAGTAAAAGGAATTATTTTGAATTTGATTTAATTTTTAGTAATAAAGAGAAGTATCTTTTAATTTTAAATCCCATATTAAGAGATAGTAAGAAAAATTACGCTTTAATCGTAAAGGACTTGAAAACTGGAAAGGATTTGGAATTCTTTTATGAAGGAGATAGAACTGCAGGGTGGAGTCTTTCTCAAGATGATAGATATCTTGCTATCACTTTAGGAGAAGAGGAAAAGATAAAAGTCATAGATCTTTTCCTTTTAAGAGAAATTCTAACTCTTCCCTATATAGGGAATCCCTTTTTAAGTCCCACAGGGGATTTTTTAGCTATTGAAGGAAATAAAACAATTACTGTTTTTTCTTTGAGGGACAATAAACCTCTTTTTACTGTTTTTGGATCCCATCCTGTTTTTTCCTATGATAATAGATTTTTAGCTTATTCTTTAGGGGAACATTACCTTGCACCTACTAAGGAAATTGTTATCTATTCGTGGAGAAAAGAAGTGAGAAAAAAAATAGATTTAGATGGTGAATACTTTTTAGAAAAGATGGAGTTTACTTTGGATAGTAAATATCTTATACTTTTATTGATGGGAGGAGATGGTTATAGAATTTTAGTATTCCAAGTGAAAGGGGGATAATAAATGAAAAAGTTTTTAATATTAATTACTTTATTTTCTCTTTTTTCTATTTCCTTTGCTATGGAGATAAGATATTTTGGACATGCTTGTTTTAGAATTCAATTTAACTCTGGATATTCAGTTATTATTGATCCCTTCTCTTCAAATTATCCAATTCCCCAAACTACTGCAGATTTGATAATTAGTAGTCATGAGCATGGAGATCATTATAATCCTAATTTTTTAGGAAAAAAAGTAGAAGTAATTGTAGGTACGAAAGATAGAGGAACAGAATGGAATTTATTTGAAAAGAAGATAGAAGATATAAAAATATGGAATGTTCCTACATTTCATGACGATGCGGAAGGAAAAAAGAGAGGGAAAAATAGTATCACTGTTATTGATGGAGAAGGAATAAGACTTGTTCATCTTGGAGATCTGGGAATTGTATTAACTGAGAAAGAGATTAAACTTCTTGGAAAGGTTGATATCTTATTTATTCCTGTAGGAGGATATTATACCCTTTCCCAAGAGGAAGCCTTAAAGGTTATAAATCAAATAAATCCTAAAGTTGTTATTCCTATGCATTATAAAACGGAATATACTCAAGGATGGCCTATAGGAACCTTAGAGGAGTTTTTAAAATTAGTAAAGGAGCTCAAAATAGTAAAATTTGAAAGTTCTCTTTTAAATATTTCCAAGGATAAACTTCCAAAAACAACAGAGATATGGATTTTAAATTATAAATAGTCTTTAAATTTATAATTCCTGATTATTAAAATGTAAAACACCTAAGAATAAGAATATAAAAGAGAATATAATTGTAGAAATTATTGGTTTTATAGCTTCTTTTAATTCCACAGAGCCTATAATCCACATATTTTCTAATGAGGAAAGATATAGGGGATTATAGGAATTAAGATTTGGGAAGAGGGAAAAGATATTAAAAAGAATAAAAATTCCCAAAAATATTCCTGCGGATTGAATAGTGTTATTTCCAAGGGAACTTGAGAAAAGGATTAAGGAAAGGATAAAGAAGAGATATATTCCATATAATAGAGTTGAAAAAAGGGAATTTTCGATGGGAAAGTTAGAGAAGAGAAAGAAAGTATAATATAAACAGAGAATATAGGAGATTAACAAAAAAACAAAGCTTATTAAAAACTGGAAAATAAATTTGGATATAACCCATATAACTCTATTTATTCCCTTTGATACTATCATTATTGCTGTTCCTTTACTTTTTTCCTCCGCTATACTTCCTATGAATACTATTACTAAAATTAAAAAAATTATTTGGTTTAGATTTTTTAAAAATTGTAAAAAGGAATCCTTCCATGTGGGAGGGGGAAGTTGAATCATTACTCCTTGAGCTTGTTGAGATTCTACTATGCTCTTAATAATCTCAGGGGTAAATTTAGCGATAGCAGGGCTTGATACTGCAAAAAACAAAAAAGAAAATAATAAGGCATAAAACTTTCCTGTTTTTATAAATTCTTTCCATTCTTTTTTCATAAGTTTTAAAATCATGATACTACCTCTATAAATATGTCTTCTAAAGATGGTTCTAAAAATTCAAATTTTAAAAGGGAAAGATCTTCTTGAGAAATAATTTTAGGAATTTCCTTTTGAGATATTAACATGTCTTTCACTTTTATAATAATTCCATTTTTATTTAAGAATGTCAAAGATTCTATCCAGGGGAGTAACTTTAGTTTATTAAAAAGCTTTTCACAGTTGTTTACCTCTACATACAAAGTTCTACTACTATATCTTTTCTTTAAATTCTCTATGGTATCATTAAGCAAGAGTTTTCCTTCTTTTATAATTCCCACGCTATCACATATTCTTTCCACATCTGCTAATATATGGGTAGAGAAAAATATGGTTTTTTCTCCCTTTAAGGAAAGTATAAGATCAAGAACTTCTTTCCTTCCTTGAGGATCTAAGGCAGAAGTAGGCTCATCTAATATTAAAAGAATGGGATCATGAAGTAAAGCTTGAGCAATTCCCAATCTTTGTCTCATTCCCCGAGAGAAGGTTCCAATTCTTTTTTTCTCGTTTTTCAACCCTACAATTTCTAAAACTTCGTCAATTCTCTTTTTATTTATATTTAAAATATCACTAAGAAAATCTAAGTATTCCCTTGCAGTAAGATAATTATAAAAATTGGGAACATCAGGAAGAAAACCTATTTTTTTTAAATAATTTTTACTTTTTGTGATATCCTCCCCTAAGACTAGGGCGTACCCTTTTGTGGGTTTTGCAAGATTTAGAAGGAGTCTTATAGTAGTTGTCTTTCCAGCTCCATTGGGTCCTAAGTATCCGAAGATTACTCCTTGAGGTACTTCTAAGTTTAACTCATCTACTGCTTTCTTTTCTTTAAAATATTTACAAAGGTTATATGTTTCTATAACATTCATGTTATTTTCCTTCCAAAGATAAAATATATTATAGGTCCCAACATGGCAAAAATTAAGATTACTATTCCCCAAATTATTTTATTTTCCCCTCTTATTTCTTCTCTTGGTCTTCTTATAAGATCTACAAGGGCAAAGATTTGAAAAACTACCTGCAAAATTATTAAAGGGATAATCAATGGTAAAACTTGAAAAAGATTATCCATTTTAATTCTCCTTTTGTCTTTTTAATTTTTTATAGATGATAAGAGAATAAATCACACTTAAAATTCCTGCGAAAAAAATCCCAGAAAGTCCTATTATGATATTTACATAAGGAGGTAAGAAAGCTGATAAAAGCATAAGAATTCCACCAATCACAAAAAGATATCCTGAAAATCTGTGGGTTCTTCTCCAAACCTCTTCATCGGATAAAGTCCACGGGGTTCTTACTCCTACAAACCAGTTATATTTTATTCTTGGCATATAGTTTCCAAGAATAATAAATAAGATCCCAAGAGTTATTGGAGTAATTTTAGGTATCAAATCTCTTGGTCCTCCAAGGGCAGAAATAATAACACTATAATGTATTATGGAGAACACAATTACAAATAAATACTTTATAATTTGATATACCTTTTCGAATTTAGGATAATTTTCTCTTTTGGGATCTATATAGGGAAGATATAAAAGTCCTAAATAAAGAAAAAGTACCGTTAGAGGAATGACAAAAACTCCTTCAAATTTTGAACCATATCTATCTATTTCTCCTTTAAAATTCCAATGCATGGGAATTTTTTCAGGAAGATAGGGATAAAGTATTGCCCCTGTAATAAACATAAGAGAAATAAGAAGAAGTATTATAAAATCCTTTTTAAGGGTGTATTTGTCGACCTTATATCTCTCTTTCATTTGTTCTCTCCTCCTTCTTTTTTAAAGCATCTAATAAGAAAAGTAAAGCCTCTTGAAATACTGTTGTGTTTAAAGAATATACTATATATTTCCCTCTCCTTTCATCGATTATCAGTCCTGCCTGCTTTAATATTTCCAAATGATGGGAAATGGTAGGCCAAGATTGGGAAAAAGAGCTTGCAATTTCACCTGCAGTCATATCTCTTTCTGCAAGCATTCTTAAAATTCTTCTTCTGGTCTCGTCACTTAAAGCTTTAAATAAAAGATCTAGAGACATATTTTTAAAAAACATTTAGATAATTATCAAAATAAATTTTAAAATAAAATCTTTCAAAAGTCAAATTTGAAAAGCAAATTGATGCAATTTTAAGAATATTGACAGGAAAATTTCGTTTTATTAATATTTTTATAAAACTTTAAATAGGAGGTAAATTTTATGAATAAAGTAAAAATTATAGGAGAGCCCCTAAGAAATATTCCTTGGCAAGAAAAACCAAAGGGGTATGAAGGAATAATCTGGAGATATGATAAAAATCCTTTAACAAAATGGAATCCTACAAAAAGTATAGCAAGAATTTTTAATAGTGCTGTGGTTCCATATAATGGAGAATTTGTAGGGGTATTTAGAGGAGACCATAAGGATGGAAAGGCAAGATTACATGTAGGATGGAGCAAAGATGGGATAAATTGGGAGATAGAAGATAAGGAAATAATCTGGAAAGATGAGAATGGAAATATTTATCAGCCTAATTATGCTTATGATCCTAGAGTTCTTAAACTCGATGATAAATATTACATTACTTGGTGTACGGATTTTTATGGACCTACTATAGGGATTGGATACACGAAAGATTTCAAAGAATTTACAAGAATGGAAAATGCTTTTCTTCCTTATAATAGAAATGGTGTACTTTTTCCAAGAAAAATAAAGGGCAATTATATGATGCTTTCAAGACCTAGTGATACTGGACATACTCCCTTTGGAGACATATTTCTGAGTGAAAGTCCCGATTTAATATATTGGGGAAAACACAGAAGAGTTATGAGTAGAGGAGGATCTGGATGGTGGCAAAGTCTTAAAATTGGAGCAGGTCCTGTACCTATTGAAACCAGTGAGGGATGGCTTTTATTCTATCATGGGGTAGTTCTCACTTGTAATGGATACGTTTACAGTTTTGGTGCAGCAATTTTGGACTTAAATAATCCTTCCAAGGTTCTTTTTAGATCAAGAGATTATCTTTTGACTCCTGAAGAAGAGTATGAGACGGTAGGATTTGTTCCCAATGTGGTATTTCCTTGTGCCACATTAGTAGATGCAGAAACAGGAAGAGTCGCAATTTATTATGGATCTGCTGATACTTATGTTTCTTTAGCTTTTACTTATATTGATGATGTGATAAATTTTGTTAAAGAAAACTCTGAACTTGTTTCTGGAGATGGAGAAGAGGGAAGGGGATAGGTTTCTTTAAAAAATTTCCTAAATATGATATAATTTTTTAAAAAGTTAAAAGGGAAGGTGGGTTCCTATGAAAAAAGTTTTTCTCTTTTTCCTAATCCTCTCCCTCATTATAGTTCCTACTTATGCTGTTAACATCTTTGGAGTAAACTTTCCTTCTACAAAATTTGGAGGATATTTAGTTTTTGCTCCAAGAGCATATTATAGTCTTACTGCTCTTTCAGGATTTTATCAAGTCGGGTTGCCTATAAAAGAAGTTGAAGGATTATATGTAATGGTAGGACCAGAAGTCTTCTATGCATCCTATACTGGAATTAATGCGAGCTTTTTAGCTCTAGGTATTAATATAGATACTATATATCTTTTGAAACCATGGTCTTTTGATCTCTTCGGAAGAAAATGGTATCCTTCTTTAAATGCTGCTTTAAGTGTCGATATCTTAAGATTTGGTTTTGGAACTGATTATTCACATACTATAGAATCTATTGTAGATTTTGATCTATATTTAGGAATATATACTCCTTATGGTGGAAAAAATTCTTATTTGAATGTTTATTTTTGGATTTATCCAATAACTATTGGATTTAGTTTTGTGAGTTTCTAAGATTTTTGAAAAAGGAGAGGACATTCTAGTCCTCTCCTTAAATTTATATAACTTCCTCCAATTCCTTTAAGGAAAAAGATAATTCTCCAACTTCTCTTACTCTTATTTTAATTTTTGGATTTTCTCCTTTAATAGTTATTTCAAATTTTAATCTTTCTCCTAAGTTCCAATCAAGGGGAAAGCTTTTATTAAGATTGATTTCTCCATCTTCCATAGATATAGATTCTATTCTTAAAGGTATGACATAATTTGTTGCCTCAAAACTTATATAATTTTCTCCTCGAACAATGGATTTTTTATCAATCATCTGGATAAAATAGGAGAGGTAAGGATTTTGATACATAATTTTTCCTCCCTTCATTCTTTTTATAACTTTGTCAGGGAAATTAGAGATTATCCCAAAGATGTCCATCTTTAAGAGATAATCTATATTTTCTTCCTCATCAACAGTCCATGCTATAGTCTTATCTTTATATGGTACATATTCTTCATTAATGTAATGAAAATGAGGTTTTAGAAAATCTATTTCTTTAGCATAAATTGAAATATCCTTTGGAAAATGGACGTAAAGATAGGCAAATCTTATTTCAGGATAGGATTTTTTAGCATAAAATAGCTCTTTGTGCCAAAAGGATGAAATGATGAAATCTTTTAAATTAATTTTCTTTACAAGTTTTATAACATCTAAAAAATCCTGAGGATTTTTAACTTCTATATCTACAAATTTATTGTAAGATTTTATAAATTCTAGTGCTTTTTCTAAGTCAACTAAAGGTTCTCCCTGGATTGTAATATTTTTTATTTTTTCAAACTCAGTTCTTCTAATGTTTAAATCTATGCCTGTTAACCTTTTTAAATTCTCGTCATGACAAACTATGAGAATATTGTCCTTGGTTTTTTGAACATCTAATTCTATTCCATCCGCTCCCATTTCAATGGCAGATTTAAAGGCTTTTATAGTATTTTCAGGATTATAAATATTTCCTCTATGGCCTAATATAATCACAAAGATAGTATAATATAAAAAATTATTATTGGGAAAGAGGAGGTTTTAAAATGTTTTTTTATATCTTTATTTTTGTTTTTTTGATAAAAGAGATCTGGGAGCTAATTCTTAATATATGGAATAAAAAATATGCTACATCACCTAATTTAAAAATACCTGAAATATTTAAAGATAAAATAACAGAGGAAGATTTCGAAAAATCTAAGAACTATTTAAAAGATAGAACAAATTTAGGAATAATATCCCATATTGTTGATATTATTATCTCCATTGTCTTCATAATCTGGGGGTTTTCATATTTTGAAAAATTTGTTTCTTCTCTCTCAAAATCTTATATTATTCAAGGTCTTTTGTTTTTTGGAATCTTTTCTTTAATAAATTTTTTAATATCTATTCCTTTTAGTGTTTATTCTACCTTTGTAATAGAAGAAAAATATGGATTTAATAGTACAACTCCTAAAATTTTTATCACTGATATAATTAAATCCATAATAATATCTATAATCCTAGGTGTACCTATCCTTTCCTTACTTTTATGGATTATAAGTGTTGATCCCAATTGGTGGTGGAAATTTGCTCTTGTGGTGATTGTTTTTGAACTTTTTCTCTCTTGGTTATATCCTATGGTTATAGCTCCCATATTTAATAAGTTTTATCCTTTACAAGATGAAGAGTTGAAGAATAAAATTCTTTCTCTTTTAGAAAAGACAAGGTTTAAAATTTCTAAGATATTTGTTATGGATGCTTCAAGGAGAACAAAGAAAGTAAATGCCTATCTTACAGGAATTGGAAAGTCAAGAAGGGTGGTACTTTTTGATACCATATTGAATTATACTCATGATGAGATTTTAGCAGTTCTTGCACACGAGCTGGGGCATCATGTTAAAAGACATATTCCTAAAATGATAAGTTTAAGCATAGTTTTTTATATAGCATATATTTATTTCGTATTTCTTTTATATAAATCTCCACTAATATCCCAAACTTTTTCTGTGGAAAAGAGTTATTCTTTTATTGTTTATTCTTTTATTTTTGTATCCTCTATTTTATATTTTATTACTCCCCTTATAAATTTCTTCTCTCGTAAATTTGAATATTCTGCGGATAAATTTTCAAAAGAGCTTTTGGGGACAGGAGAGCCATTAGTAAGTGCTTTAAAAAGGTTAGTAAAGGAAAATTTAGCAAATCTTCATCCTTTGCCTTTATATAGAGTCTGGTATTATTCCCATCCCTCTCCTGAGGAGAGAATTTTAGCATTAATAAAGGAGTAAAGATTTATGAACTTGAAAATTGCTATTGCTCAAATTAATCCAACTATTGGTGATATAAAGGGAAATACAGAGAAAATTATTTCATATATAAATAAGGCTAGAAAAGAAAATTGTGATTTAATTGTTTTCCCTGAACTTTCTATATTAGGCTATCCTCCAAGGGATTTGCTTTTTAGAGCTGAACTTATGAGGAAAATAGATGAAGTTATTTATAAAAAAATCTTATTAGAAAGTAAGGATTTAGGGATTCTTCTGGGAGCTCCTTTATATAAAGATGGAAACATTTATAATTCCGCATTGTTATTTTATAAAGAGAAACTTTTTGGATATCAGTATAAAACTCTTCTACCAAGCTATGACGTTTTTGATGAAACAAGGTATTTTAAACCTGCAGAATATCGACACCCAATACTGTTTAAGGGAATAAATCTTGGTGTTACCATTTGTGAAGATATATGGAATGATAAAGATTATTGGAATAGAACAGTTTACGAAAAAGATCCAGTGGAAGAATTAATTTCCCAAGGAGCAGAGATAATAATTAATCTTTCTGCTTCTCCTTATTATTTTGGGAAAATGAGATTAAGGGTAGATATGCTAAGTTATATTGCAAAAAAATATAAAAGACCGATAGTTTATGTAAATCAAGTGGGAGGAAATGATGAATTAATATTTGATGGATCAAGTCTCGTAATAACAGAAGGGGGAAAAATTTATTGGGAAGGGAAGAATTTTGAGGAGGATTTTGGTATTATTGATTTTTCAAATTTATTTCCTGTAAGAGACGTAAACTCTATTAAGGAAGATATAGAAAGTATTTATAAAGCATTAATTCTTGGGATTAAGGATTACTTCTCAAAATTAGGATTTAAAAAAGCAGTTATTGGTTTAAGTGGAGGAATAGATTCCTCTGTTGTTGCATGCTTAGCAACTTACGCCTTAGGGGCAGAAAATGTTCTTGGAGTTTCCATGCCTTCGAGATATTCTTCAGAAGGAAGTGTAAAGGATGCAGAAATTTTAGCAAGAAATTTAGGAATTGAGTTTAGGATTATTCCCATAGAAAAAATTTTTAAATCATATCTTGAGACTTTGAATCCTAATGAAAGTCCCTTAATGGATCTTGCAGAGGAAAATATACAGGCAAGAATTAGAGGAAATATATTAATGTTTATATCCAATAGAGAGGGACATTTAGTTTTAACTACAGGGAATAAATCGGAATTAGCAGTGGGTTATTGTACTCTCTATGGGGATATGGCAGGAGGTTTGGCAGTTATTGGAGATCTACCTAAAATGATGGTTTATGAATTAGCAAGATTTATTAATAGAGAAAAGGAAATTATTCCCAGATCTATACTTACAAAGATTCCTTCCGCAGAATTAAGACCAAACCAAAAAGATGAGGATTCTTTACCACCCTATCCCATTTTGGATCAAATTCTTAAAGCATATATCGAAGATAATTTATCCATTGATGAGATTAAAAAAATGGGATTTGAGAAAGATTTAGTAGAAGAAGTTGTAAAGAAAATTGATAATGCAGAATATAAAAGAAGACAGGCACCTCCTGTTTTAAAGGTAACTACAAAAGCTTTTGGAATGGGGAGAAGAATGCCTATTGCTTGGAAAAAAGGTTGGTAGGTGTGATATAAATCACAGACAGAAAATTAAAAGACGATAAAATGAAAATGTAAAAATTAAAAAGGAGGACTCCAAAATAAATAAAATTTTAAAGATCCTAATAGTAAGTATTCTAAGCATTCTTATTATCTCTACAATAAATTTTGCACAAACTCGTCCATATGAAATAAAAAATCCTATAGATCTTTTTTCTTTCCTTCCCTGGATGAGTGGGGGTAGTGCCCGATTTATAGCCATGGGTGGCGCAGGAACAGCCCTTGCCAATGATGCCTCTTCTGTTGAGTATAATCCCGCAGGTCTTGCCTATGTGAGAAATATAAACTTAACTGCATTAGCATTGGGAGAAGTAAATAAAGAAGTTGTTGGATGGGAAAATGGTCAGCCTAAATATGAATATAGATTTAATTTCACACCTCTTTATGCAGCATTAGCTCTTTCCAATCTTTCTTTCGCATACAAAAAACCCTTTATACCACCTGTAATAGTAGGAAGAGCTGATGGAGGATATTGGACAAGTTATGCTCCTGACACCTATCCCATGAAATTTGATTGGTTTTCTGATGTAACGGATACATCAAAACTTGACACATTTTCCGTTGGTACAGGAACAAAATTTGGTCCTATAGCTCTTGGAGCTAATCTAACTTACATTAAAGGAGAAGTGTCAAGAAAGGTTGATGGAATTTGGTTTGGAAGTGGAAGATTTATTCCAGGAAGTGAATATGAAAATGATCCTTATAAAACTTATACTACTTGGGATTCTCAATTTCATTCCTACGATTGGGCAAGTATTGATGGATTTACAGTAGATTTAGGAGCAATTATAAATCTTGCTCTTTTAAAAGTAGGTTTAGTTTATAGAAATGCTTATAGTAGTATAAACTATACAAGAGACTATATGTGGCATGATGATTTTGTTTGGGGAAATCCTTATATTTGGGGAGACCAAAAGGGCAGATGGTGGACCTATGATCCTGCTTCTGAAATCTATTCAGGAATTAAACTTCCTTCATTCTTCAATTTAGGTGTTGCGGTAGATTTAGGAGCAATAAAATTAGTATTAGATTTAGACAACTTTGATGTAACTCATAATTTCAGTCAAGAAAATTGGAATAAGCCAGAAAGATGGAGATATGGAACCTTGCATGCAGGGGTAGAATTCTGGGTTCTTCCCATATTAGCATTAAGGGCAGGAGCCTATGGAAATATAAGATTGGAAGAACTTGATCCTATAAGGGCAGCAGAACTTGCAGTGAGAGGGATAACTTTATCTGTAGGTGCAGGTTTAAGTCTTCTTGGATTCTCCTTAGATGTTGCAGTTCTTGGCGATCAAATTCAAAATGTTACTCCTGATTTGTCTCATCTAAAATTTATTGCATCTGGATCTGCAAAATTCTAAAATTGTTAACCCACCCCTTCTCTTCTTCTAGCCGGGGCACCCCTCCCCGGCTTTTTATTTTATAATCTACAATACTTTTCCACAGCCCACATATAAAGCTTTATATTTTCTAAAGGAGTTCCTCCTGCAACACTTCCCGCAGTGCATTCTACAAAGTTTCCATCCTCTCCTAAAAACTTCATATCTCTTTTAACAATCTCAATAATGTCTTCAGGCTTACCGTTTCTTAATGTAAATGGAGGCATCTGTCCATAAATTTTGGCCTTTGGCATTGCTTTTCTTATCTCTTCAGGATGAATCTCAGGACCAAAGTTCACCTCATTTACTCCTAAATCATTTAAAATACTCATTAAATGTTTCATATTGCTATCAGAATGTTGATATCTTTTATGTTCCTTTAAGGGAGCAAACTCTTTAAATATCTTTTCCAAAAAAGGTGCACAGAATTTCAAGTATTTTTTGGGAGGAAAAAGAAAACAATTATCATCAGCAAAGGAATATCCAAATTCATTATTATCTGTTGCTTTTCTTAGTACTTTATTATATTCTATTAATTTCTGACATAAAATCTCAAAAAATTCTAATAAAATATCTTCTTCCTCCATCATAAAAATACATGTATTTTCCGTGCCTAATATGCTTGTTGCCATAGTTGCAGGTCCTCTACTAAAATTCCCGAGTTTTAATTTTTTTCCTGTTATTCTTTCATATTTTTCTTTTTTCTCCATAAAGTCTTCTGGAAGAGCAGATTTTTTCATATCTATCTTTTCCATATTTCTAATGAGTTCTTTCAAGTCTTCTACGTCTTCTACTTGAGACATAAGCCAAGGAGTTCCCCCTTCTGTAAGTACATATTTTGCTCCCATTAGAACTTCAAATCTATTAGGAGAAGGTGGTTCTACAGGATCTTCAGGATAGAATTTTCTTCCCAGAACTTTTTCTAATTTTTCATTAGCTTCTTTGTGAAGTCTTAATCTATATTCGTAATCGTTATAATATTTAACTGTGGATTCTACATTTAAAAATTCAAAGAGAAAATGGTCATCAAGCCAGTAAAAAATAGGAATTCTTGTCTTTTTATCAAAATTTTGTAAACAATAATCATTTTCTTCCCAGAATTTTTGAACATCAAATTTATCCAATTCGATGATCATAATTTTTCCTCCAAAGTTTTAAAATTTATCTATAACTACCTTAACTGCTTTCTTTTCTTCCATTAATTTTAATCCTTCGTTTATTTCTTTTAATGATATCCTATGAGTAATAAGAGGTGCAAATATATCTTGATGTTTTTCGATAAAGGAAACTGCTTCTTTAAAATGTTTTGTATCACTTACCCATATTCCCTGAATATTGATATTTTTTGAGGTGATTTCATATATATTAATGGGAATATCCTCTTGAGGGGTTGCCACTCCTACAATCAAATAAGTTCCTCCTTTTCTTAAAAGTTTAAGTCCTTCTTTTACTGCAATGCTTACTCCTGTTGCTTCTATGACCACATCTGCGCCTCTTCCTTGAGTTAATTCTAAAACCTTTTTAATTCTTTCTTCTTCTGTAAATCTGTATCTATCAAGAATTAAGTCTATTCCTATATTTTTGGCTCTACTAATTCTTTCTGAACTTCCTGTAATGAGAATTATATTTTCTGCTCCTTGATACCTTGCAAGAGATAAAGCAAAAATCCCAAGGGGTCCTCCTCCTTGAATGACTACAGTTTTGCCTAATAATGATTCTTTTATAGAATCAAGAGCATGAACTGCAGTAGAGCCAGAACATCCTGCAATTACCATAATTGAGGGATCTACATTGGGAGACAGTTTTAAAATATCTGTCTTTTCCTCTAATATTATATATTCACTATGAGATCCAAGAAGATAGGGATAATCTTTGCAAGATCTATTTATTCCATAAACCTTTCTATTTTCACATAAAGATGGTTCTTTTACAATCTTGCAATAAAAACATTCTCCACATACGATTCCTCTATTCCAAATTATTAAATCTCCTTTCTTTAAAATTTCTCCCTTCAAATCTTTCTTTTCCCCATTTATTTCTATGATTTCTCCTACTCCTTCGTGACCTAAAATCATAGGTAATTTTACCCTTGGATCCTTTCCTGAAATAATATGAATATCAGAACCACATATGCCTGACGCTAAGATTCTAACAAGAATCCCGTTTTTAGGGAGCTCTGGAATATCAAATTCTTTTAAAACAAGAGGTTTTCCAAATTCCTCGAGAATAGCAGATCTAGCTTTCATATTCTTCCCTTGGTCTTACAGGTTCTCTTATTTCAAACTTTAATTGGTTGTCTTTTTTATAAAAAACAATATATTTATTCCAATTAGGATTCTTAGGAAGAAATTCCATTACAGGAGGTTCAAATCTTTTAAATCTTAAATGAGGTCCTCTACTTTCATCTCTTATTAAAATAGCATTGAGGATTACCTCTGCAACATCTAACATATTTATGGTTTCATAATAATAAGACAATCCTTCTTCGTCTAGAGATATTCCTTCCTTTCTTAGCTCTTTAATTTCTGTTAAACCTTTTTTAATATCATCCTCAATTCTTACTAAAAATCCATATTGAGAAATTATATCTTTTATCTTCTTTCTTGCTATTTTAGCAGGAATACCCTTTGAAGGGATTTCTTCTTCAAGATCAGAGATTTCTATAAATTCTACCTTTTCCGCATAATCTATAGCTCTTTCTCCTGCAATTTTCCCAAATACTTGGGTATCTAAGAGGGAATTTCCACCCGGACGATTGGCACCATGCTGTCCTCCTGCACATTCTCCTACTGCAAATAGCCCTTTTAAATTCGTACTTGCATTCTCTTTTATCTTTACTCCGCCTTGAAAGTGTTGAAGGGCATTTTGGATGGGAAGTAGATCCTTTGAAAGATCTATATTATAATTTTTTAGCCATTCAATAATTTGAGGATTAATAATTTTTAATCTTTCATATGGAAGAGTATCTCTAAAAACTTCTTTTCCTATTTTCTCACTCCATTTTAAAATTTCTTCAGGAATATTTTCATAAGATAAATAGGAAGGATTCTCCATAAAATTCATGAATACCTTATGCCCTTTTTGAATATGAAAATAAATAGCAAGATCTATTACCTTTGTTGGAGATTCAAAAGAAACAGGCCAATGGGCACCTTTCTTAAACTCTAGAACACAAAGATTTTTCTTATCGTCTTCAGAAAGATAATCTAATAAGAACTCTCTTCCCTTTTCATCAACAATTTTTGGCAAAGCTCTAAACATACTTCCTGATTCTGCAAAAAGAATATTAGGATGGCATATGCCAATCTGCATAAACTCCATATTTACAAGCTCAGCTCCAGCTCTCAATGCCATTGCATAGCCATCTCCTGTCATCTCAGAAGTAAAGACATTTTGATAGTATAGTTCTCCTGCACCGCCAGTAGCTAAAATAAATGCCCTACCTTGAATAATAAATCTTTCTTGAGTATTAATATCTATAGCCTTTGCGCCTATAACTCTATCTTCTTTTAAAATAAAATCATAAACCATTAAATTTTCATAAATCTCAATCTTTGTTTCTTTTAATCTTCTTATTAATGCCTTGGAAATTTCTATAGAAGTATTTGGTCCCACATAACAGGCTCTGGGAAATTCAGATCCATCGGTAAGAAACTGGTCGATTCTTCCATCAGAGGTTTTTACAAAGGGAACTCCAAGGGATATCAGATAGTTAATTGCAGATTCACTATTTTTAGCTAAAATTTCTGCTAAATTATAATCAGAGACTTCACCTCCGATTCTATAAATATCCATAGCATGATAGAGATAATTTTTCTCCAGAGGCAAAGTATAGGATAAGGTAGCATGAAAAGCCATTCTATCGGAAAAGGCATTTGCAGTAACCCCACCTAGACCAATAGGTTTTTTAGATATAAGAACAGTTTTTAAATTAGGATTTTTCTCATAAGCAGAAAGAGCAGATCGAAGTCCCGCCCCTCCTGCTCCAATTACTATTACATCTCCCTTAATCCTTTTCATATTTTAACTCTCACTCCTTCCTCAGAAGATGTGTATCCTGCATAAATTACCTTTACAGTATCCTTTGCCAACTCAAAATCAGAAATAGGATCTCTATCATATAAAACACACTCTACAAAATCTCTCATCTCTTGGGGATAGCCTCTTATCCAATCCTCATCAGGAAAAGGGAAGTTCCATCCTCCTTTTGTCTCAATTTTTTCTGCAATATACTCATCACCCCAGATTTCAGAGGAGGGAGCGTAGGCTAATATGGTATTATTGGGAGTTATATTTCCGTAAAGAACTCCTTTGGAAGTAAAAACTTGTACAAGATTTTTTACTCCTCCAAGACTGGTATCACAAGAGAAAATTGCTCCCTTTGATCCATCTTCAAAGGTTATAATTAAGCAAGACCAATCCTCCTTCTCCTACTATATATAAGAAGGCTTCCTCCACTAATTGTTTCTTAAAATATTTCTCCATTTTCTGAAGAAAGGATTCTTATAGTTAAATCTATATAAAGCTTCCTCTATGCCAAGGAACGAGTATGTTAATAGGCTTTAAAAAGAAGAATATACAATTTCTTTGTATATTATAAAATTTGTTAATTTGTGTCAATATCTAATTTTTTCTAAATTTTCTCAACTATTTCATGGATCATTGGAAATAAGTTATTCCAAAAAGAGGGAGGATTTATTTTAAACTCCATAATTTCCTTTTTTATAGGATGTTCTAACTTTAGTTTAAAACAATGTAAAGCTATATAATCTTTTATAAATTTTCTCTTTGCATTGTATTTTTTATCTCCTAATATAGGATGACCTATATGAGAAAGCTGAACTCTTAACTGATGTTTTCTTCCTGTTTGTGGCAAAAGTAATACTAAACTAAGATTCTTAAATCTATTAAGAACTTTATAATAAGTTAAAGCCTCTTTGCTTTGGGGTACTAGATTATCAAAAATCTGAGTTTTATGTTTATTTTCATCCCAAGAAAGCCAATTTCTTAATTTCCCCTCTT
Organism: Dictyoglomus sp.; assembly: GCA_025060475.1. NCBI lineage: Bacteria > Pseudomonadati > Dictyoglomota > Dictyoglomia > Dictyoglomales > Dictyoglomaceae > Dictyoglomus > Dictyoglomus sp. Next base: position 152,736 of record JANXBZ010000002.1, read on the forward strand.
CCTTTGCTATATTTCCTTCGCAAATAGCAAGATAAATTTTTTCTATTTTACGTTCCCTAAAGGATTCTGAAAGCCTTTTTGCAGATTTTGAAGTGCGAGCAAAAACAACGATTCCAGAAGTTACTCTATCTAAGCGATGAACAATCCCCAAAAATACATTTCCAGGCTTTTTATACTTTTCTTTGATATATCTTTTTGCAACTTCAATAAGAGTGGTTCTCTTTGTTGAATCTCCTTGTACTAAAATACCAGGCAATTTTTCCACTACCAAAAGATGGTTGTCTTCATAAATTATTCTTAGCTTAAAATCTAAAATTTCTGCCATTTCAATACTTCTGATAGCTCTTTTTTCTTTGGTCTTTGAGGAATTTCCTTGGGATATCCTACTGCTAATATAACCATAAGTTCTAAATTGTCTGGACAATTTACTAATTTTTTAACTTCTTCGGAATGAGGTTTTTTATATGAATTTATCCAGCAAGTTCCGAGACCATAGGCTTGAGCAGATATTATTATATTTTCCGCTGCTGCACAGGCATCTTCTAAAGCAAGCTCTGCATCTTTCTCACAAAAAATAAGAATTCCTGCTCCTGCCTCCTTTAGGAATCTTCCGTAAGTACAAATTTCTGCTAGTTTATCTTTTAACTCTTTATCAGTAACCACTAGAAAGGTCCATGGTTGTTTGTTATATCCCGAAGGTGCAAGTCTTGCACAGTCAATAAGGTCCTCTAGAATTTCTTTGGGAATCTCTTTGTCTAAATAACTTCTTATGCTAACTCTTGATTTAATAACATTTATCACTTCTTTCATAAAAACCTCCTTTTAAGATATTTTATTTCTTTAATACTTGATATATACCACATTTTAAATATAAGGATTCTGGATGGGATAAAAGAATAGGATGATCCTTTGCTTGATATCTAAAATCTATTAGTCTTAATATTCTATTAGCATCATAGCCTGCAGATTCAATTATATTTTGAAATATTTCTAGAGTTACATGCTGAGAACAAGAGCAAGTAATTAAAAATCCTCCATCTCTAATTATCTTCATGGCTCTTAGGTTTATTTCTTTATATCCTCTTATAGCATTTTCTAAATCTTTCTGGGATTTTGCAAAAGCAGGAGGATCAAGGATAACTACATCAAAAAACCTCCCTTCTTTTTGAAACTTTCTCAGAAGATCAAAAGCGTTTTCTTCAATAAATTCGACTTTATTTGAAAAACCGTTTATTTCTGTATTTTTCTTTGCAAGTTCTAAGGCAAAATTTGAAGAGTCTACAACTACTACTTTTTCTGCACCAAACTTTAAAGCATGAAGAGCAAAGGATCCTGTATAAGAAAAAACATCAAGAACCTCAGCACCATCCACTAATCCTCTTAAAGCAAGTCTATTTTCTCTTTGATCTAAGAAATATCCTGTTTTTTGTCCCTTTTCTATATCTACAATTATCTTTAATCCATTTTCTTCTATTTCTACTTGGGTATCAAAATTTCCTTTTAGAAATCCTTTTGTTTGAGGAAGTCCTTCCAATTCTCTTACAGGTACATCATTTCTTTCATATATTCCCCTAGGTTGAAAGAGTTCATCAAGAACTTCTACTATTGTTTCTTTAAATCTATCTATACCCAGGGAGAGAGTTTGAATTACTAGGACATCTTCAAATTTATCTACAATAAGACCAGGAATAAAATCTGCTTCCGCAAAAACTACTCTACAGGATCGAGTATCTACTAATTTTTTTCTATATTCCCATGCCTGAAGAATCCTATTTTTAAAAAAGTCCTTATCTATCTCTTCCTCTTTTCTTGATAATACCCTTACTCTTATTTTAGAATGAGGATTAATATATCCTTTCCCTAAAAAACTTTTACTGAAATCATAAATATCCACAATGTCTCCAGGAGAAATTTTTCCTTCAATTTTTAAAATTTCATTATCATAAATCCAAGGACTTCCACGAACAATTTTTTTGTGAATATTTCTTTTTAAAATAACTTTTGTTCTTTCTTTCATGTTTTAGAATTATATTTTCCACTAATTAAGTTTGATTATAACATTTAATTGCCACTCTCAAGAATAGAAATTTTATAATTTTTATGCTATTATTTGAGCTATGAAGTTCTTAGTTACTGGGGGCGCTGGTTTTATTGGATCCCACATTGTGGAAGAGCTGGTGAAAGAAGGGGGAAAGGTTATTGTTCTTGATAACCTTTCAACGGGAAAAGAAGAAAACTTAAATTTCATAAGGAACAAGATTATCTTTATAAAGGGCGATATAAGAGATTTAGAATTACTTTTATCCATTACAAAAAATGTTGATTATATATTCCATGAGGCTGCGCTAACTTCTGTTGTTGAATCTATAGAAAATCCAGAAAAATGTAATGAAGTAAATATAACAGGAACTTTAAGGGTATTTATAGCTGGATTGAAAAATCAAGTTAAGAGAATAATATATGCCTCTTCTTCAGCAGTATATGGAAATGACCCTATAACTCCTAAAAAAGAAGATATGAAATTAGAACCTATTTCTCCCTATGCCATAAGTAAATACGTGGGAGAACTTTATATGAAATTTTTCTATGAAATTTATAAGTTAGAAATAGTCTCTCTAAGGTATTTTAATGTATATGGACCAAGACAAGATCCAAACTCTCCCTATTCTGCAGTGATTCCTAAGTTTATAACTTCTCTTCTTAAAAAGGAACCCCCTACTATATATGGAGATGGAGAACAAACCAGAGACTTTATATTTGTAGAAGACGTGGTCTCTGCAAATATTCAAGCAATAAGAGGAAAAGGAATAGAGGGAAAAATATTTAATATCTCAAGTGGTAAAAGAATAAGTATTAAGGAACTTTTTCTTAAACTAAAGGAACTTATAAAAGTAGATGTGGAACCTATATATGCTCCTGAAAGGAGAGGAGAAGTAAGAGATTCCATGGGGGATATAACTTTAGCTAAAAAGCATCTTTCATGGACTCCTAAATTTTCTTTAGATGAGGGACTTAAAAAGACTATAGAGTGGTATAGAAAAATTATTTGAAATGCAATTAGGAGGTGTATTTTATGGTTTTTTTTGATTTACCCCTTTCTGAATTATGGAAGTATATGCCCGAAAGAGAAGAACCAAAAGACTTTGATAAATTTTGGATGGAAACTTTAGAAGAGTCTCACAAATTTTCCCTCGATCCTATTTTTGAAAAAGTAGATTTTGGACTTGAACTTGTGGATACTTATGATGTTACATTTTCTGGATATAAAGGACAAAGAATAAAAGGTTGGCTTATTCTTCCAAAGGAAAGAAAAAATAAAATTCCTGGAATTGTAGAGTATATTGGATATGGTGGGGGAAGAGGTTTTCCCACAGATTTTTTACTTTGGGCTAACTTAGGTATTGCCCATTTAGTAATGGATACAAGAGGACAAGGAAGTTCTTGGAGCCCTGGAGATACTCCTGATTATGATGATTCTCCCTTTGACCCCCAGTATTCTGGATTTATGACCCGAGGAATTCTCGATCCTAAAAAATACTACTACAGAAGAGTCTTTACTGACGCAGTAAGAGCAGTGGAAACTTTAATTGCATTCCCTGATGTTGATGAATCTAAAATTGGAATTACTGGAGGTAGTCAGGGGGGAGGGATCACTTTAGCTGTAGCAGGGCTTGCTTCCTATTTAAATATGGATATAAAAATCGCTATGCCTGATGTTCCCTTTCTTTGTCATTTTAGAAGAGCATTGGAAATAACCGATGGATATCCCTATCAAGAGATAGGTCAATATTTAAAAATCCATAGAAATCATGTAGATCAAGTTTTCAAAACTTTATCCTATTTTGATGGACTTAATTTTGCAGTAAGAGCAAAATCAAGAGCTCTTTTTTCTGTAGCACTTATGGATATGATTTGTCCTCCTTCTACAATCTTTGCAGTATATAACTACTACAAAGGAGAGAAGGAGATTAAAATTTATCCCTTTAATGGGCATGAAGGGGGAGGAAGTTTTCATACGTTAGAAAAAATAAAGTTTGTAAAAAGATATTTAAAATAAAGCCCTGGTAATTTTCCAGGGCTTTTTCTTTATTCTTCTTGCGGTTCTGGGTAATACGCAGAAAAAGCATGTTCTAAAGAATGCTGTAAAAAATTTGATACAGATTTCTAAGTTTGTAATTATAGCTTTTTCTATGGTTTTAGAGCATATAAATTATCTAAATTCTTTAATAACTTTTTCCATATATCTTATCCACTTATGTTCAGGAGCATCATAGAATATTTGCTCTCTTCTTTCTCCTGCTAATACCCAAAGATAATATATTTGATATCCTGGTGCAGCAACTACAGGATGATATCCTCTTTTTATTGTAAGTAGTGAGTTATCTTCTATTAAAAATAACTCATCTATATCTCTTTCTTCAGTAAATACTCTTTGAATTCCGAATCCCTGAGGAGGATATACTTTATAAAAGTATACTTCTTCCATCTTTATCTCTTCTGGATAATTTTCTCTATCATGTTTATGTGGTGGAAAACTAGACCAATTTCCAGGAGGATTTATAGTTTCTCCTACCAAAATTCTTTTTGCATTAATTCTTTTATCTATGATATCTTTTACGTCTCTTCTCCAATTTAAAACCCCTACATTTCTTATAATAACATCTTCGGGTTTTATTAATTTAACGTCTTCTTCAGTTTTCACTTTACTTTTACATAAAGCAACTTCTATTTCCTCTAAAGCTTCAATTTTGATATCCTTATTGTTGGGTATATAAAGGGAAAAAGCATTTCCCTCGAAAACATTTCTTCTTGAACCTAGAGAAGAAAACTCTATTCCATCTACTTTTACATTACATTTTCCAGATAAAATAACTAATCCAATTTCGTAATCCTTTGAATTAAAAGAATAATCATCTCCTTTTTCTCCTTTAAATATATCAAACTCAATATACTCCATATCCTTTTCCTTTACTAAGGAATTCAATCCCTTTTCTAAGGTTACCTTTTTGAACATTTTAAAAACCTCCTTATCTTGATTTTGCTCCATGATATATATTTTTCCATTGCTAGAAAAAACAAATAAAAAAATTTTCAATACTCACGGTAATAACTACATGAGGTAAGGATATAATTTAATAATTTTTTTGTCAAGAGAAAAAAGATTTAACTAAGTAGATAGGTATGGAGATAGGTACCAGTATAGTAATAGTAGAGAGAATAGAGAAGGAAGAGAGAAAGAAGAGGTAAAGAAAATAGAAAGGATTGAGGCTGCCCTCTCAATCCTTGATATAATTAAGAAATTGAACCTTTCCTTTTTCAGATCTCTTAATTACTCATCGATGATTTTTTATCTGATCTATCTAAGAAATCTCTTTTCTCTCCTAACAAAACTCCTTATTAAAGAGTGATATTTATATCCCATACTAGAGGCATTAAATAATAGAAAAAAAATAAACCCCCTGAGGGATTCCCCAGGGGGTAGAGGTATATTATAAATTTATTGATCTAATCTTAGATTACCAAAGCTTGATGGATTTTGCCAGTTAATATTTTCCATCTCATTCCATGCTATAATTCCAACCCTTGATCCTGAAGCATCTGCATCATTAACTTGAACATCAAATCCTATTACTTTTCCTGCCTCTAGCTTTACTTCTTTCATTTTAACCTGTGCTTCCACAATATATCCAAAATCTGTCTTCTTCGTAGCAGTTACAAACCGAGCAGAAGATGCATTGGTTCCAAAAGTTTGTACATTTTCAAAGTTTACTCTATATTGAGCATCATTAGAGTCGTAAGATAATCTCTTTGAGTTATCTTCATCTATAAATATTTCGAAGGAATCTTGTTCCCATGGATTAGCATTAGCCTTATTTAGTAGAGAGTCATATTTTTCAGCATATTCATAAATTCTTGTCTCATCCCATAATACCCTAAATT